>CAKZNJ010000508.1 GCA_937129505.1 uncultured Anaerolineae bacterium
ACCCAAAATAAACATCTCGGAATTCCACCTCGCCACGAACTTCTCGAAGTGGCATAGTCAGTTGAGTGTCGGGAGTTTCCTCCTCTTGCGTCAAAAAATCAAACACGCGTTCGGCTGCTGAACCAGTTTGTTGCAAGACATTGGAGATATTGGCAATTTGGGTGATGGGTTGAGTGAACATGCGTACATATTGAATAAACGCCTGAATATCACCCACCGTGATGACTTTTCGCACCGCCAGCCAACCGCCCAGAATGGCCACAGCTACAAAACCCAAATTGCCCATAAAACCCATCAATGGCATCATCACCCCAGAGAAAAACTGTGCTTTCCACGCTGCCTGATAGAGGTTGTTATTTAAGTCGTCAAATTTGCGCAAACTTTTCTGTTCCCCATTGAAGATTTTGATCACTTGATGCGCCCCAAAGGCTTCTTCAACATGCCCATTCACATGACCCAATTCATCTTGTTGCTGCGAAAAATAACGCTGCGAATTTTTGATGATGACCATCACAAGCCCAAAAGACAACGGCACCATCACCAAGGCAACCACCGTCATCATCCAATTGATTGAAATCATCATCGCGAAAACACCGACGACAGTGGTCAGGGAAGTGATAATTTGGGTGAGGCTTTGACTCAAAGTCTGATTGATGGTATCCACATCGTTGGTCAGAAAGGAAAGCACTTCGCCATGGGTCGTTTTATCAAAGTAGCGAAAAGGGAGTGATTGAATTTTATGCATAATGTCCTTGCGCAGGCGGTAGGTCACCTTCAAGGCGATGTCCGCCATTATCCAACCCTGCCAAAAGCTCAAAACTGCAGATACCCCATAAAGACCCAAGGTGATAAGCAAGAAACGTCGAATCGCAACAAAATCGATCGCCCCTCTTCCAGTCAGCTGGGCAATCACCCCCTCGAACAGAGCAGTGGTTGCCATGCCTAATACTTTGGGACCATATATCGACAAGGTGGTCGAAAAGAGCGCCATCCCAAAGACCAAAGCGATCCAAAGGCGATACGCTCCAAGATAGCTGAGTAGTTTTCGCATTGCCCCTTTAAAATCGCGGGCTTTCTCTACCTTACCCATCCCTGCCAGATGAGGTCGCTCGCCAAAAGGCCCTAGACCCCGTCCTACGCCTATTGCTGGCGTTGCAGCACGCCCTTTGTCGGATGTTTGTCGTTGATTCATGCTGTCACCTCCACCCCCAATTGAGAGATGGCAATCTCGCGATAAACTTCGCAGGTTTTCATCAATTCCTCGTGAGTGCCTTTACCGACAATCCGCCCCTGATGCAGAACAATTATTTGTTCTGCATCTTTGATACTTGCCACCCGCTGACTGACTACGAAAACCGTTGCGTTCGATAATTCTCGCTTCAAAGCCCGGCGTAGGGCGAGATCAGTTTTAAAATCTAGAGCTGAAAAGCTATCGTCAAAAATAACGATTGGAGCGTTTTTAACCAACGCTCGAGCAATGGCTAAACGCTGTCTTTGTCCCCCCGAAAGATTGATTCCACCTTGGGATATCTCCATTTTAAGCCCTTGCTCATTGGTAAAGATAAAATCCGCCGCTTGAGCCACTTCAATGGCATGGCGCAGCTTCTCTTCGTCAGCTTGATCGTTGGCTAATAGCAAATTGCTTTCCACATCCCCCGAAAAAAGATTGCTTTTTTGAGGCACGTAAGCGATTTTCTCCCTTAAAGTGTGCAAGGGAAGCAGACGGATATCAACCCCATCGAGAGTGATCTTTCCTTCCGTCACGTCATAAAATCGGGGGATTAAGTTCAAAATGGTAGATTTTCCCGATCCAGTGGTGCCGATGATAGCTGTAGTGGCGCCTGGTGAAGCCACAAAGCTAATTTGATATAACACATCCTCCTCAGCATCAGGATAGCGGAAAGAAACATTGTGAAAGGCAATTTCACCACGAAAGAGAGGGGGAAGTGCACAAGGCTCACGGGGATCGGTAATGCTCAAATCACTCTCTAGCACTTCAGCTACTCGCTGAGCAGAGACATCCGCGCGCGGGAACGCCATAAACATGAATGAAATCATCATAAAAGAAAAGACGATTTGCATTGCGTACTGCAAGAATGCCATCAGATCCCCCACCTGCAGACTTGCCTTGGCTACCTGCTGGGCGCCAACACCGATAATCAGCAGGGAAACTCCGTTCATAATCAACATCATAAAGGGCATCACCGTGATGAACACCCGATTGATGTAAAGATTCTCTTCCATCAAGCTTAGGTTAACCTGATCGAAGCGACGCTCCTCATGATCTTGGCGATTGAAGGCTCTGACCACCATCATCCCCACTAAGTTCTCCCGCGCAATGCCGTTGATTCGATCCACCAACGTTTGGATCAGCTTAAATTTTCGAATGGAGACTTGGTAAGCAACGAGGATTACACCCACCAATACCACGACAGCCAACCCAATTGTCCAAACCATTGAGACATCTTTGCTTATGGCACGGAGAATCCCCCCGATTGCGATCAACGGCGCGTAAAAAACCATTCTGACCATCATCATGATCAGCGTCTGTAATTGAGTAATATCATTGGTCGAGCGGGTGATCAAGGAGGCAGCCGAAAAACGCTCAAATTCCAAACTTGAAAAGCTTAGCACTTTTTGGAACAGCAAGTGACGCAAGTCACGGCTAAATCCCGAAGCAGTGCGCGCCGCAAAAAAGCCTACTGCGATGGTGCAAACGGCTGATAGCAACGCAATGGCCAACATTTGTAATCCCATGCGTTGAATATAGCCGTTTTGCAAGCGTTGAAGGTCCACCCCCAAAGCCAGGTACTCCTCTTTTAACGCCATCGAAAGGTTTTGCCGCAGCATGTTTTCTCCTAGGGAAACCAATCGGTTTATTAAGTCATTTGCCATCTGCTGCCGCCTTGCATCAGGCAGACGGCTAATAACGGCAGCCCAGTCCATTCCTTCTGGAAGAGGGGGCAAGCCCCATGCTTCACTTTGCATCCAAAGCTGTGGCCCCTCTGCCCCGCTTTGCCACCGATCGAGCCAATATACGATAAGAAATGACTTACTCACTATTGGTAAAACTGTCTCTCGTTGACTAGGGCGTAACTCCTTGAGTACAGCAATTTCCATCTGATCTAAGGCAGGATAGATAGCTCTATAGCGTTTGAAGTCTGGTGAACTTGCGTTTATCACTTCGTATGCGTTCAAAACTTGTTCCTGCTCTTTAGGGGAAAGGAAAAGCAAGAGCTTGTTCAGTCGTTCTTGGCGCATAGCCGAAGGGAGTTCATCGTCCACTCCCCCTAATTGAATTCCAACGGTCACGATGCGCGACAAATAATCAGGTAGGGCTAAATCGGCATTAGCTTGCACAAACAACAAAAGGATCGCCAGACCCAAAAGCTTATAATACGGTTTTAAATATTTCAGTAAGCGAACCATGTGCCTTTACCTAACTCATTCTAAGTTTAGATGAAAAAATTATCTCTCGCAGGGTGTCGTCGAATTTGCCCAGGCTTCGGTAATATCAACTAACTCCTCAATCAAGGGCAACAATCGCCCTTGAGCTTTATCATCAATCTTCGCCACCAACTCTTCCAGCCAAATTTGATGCACCTGAAGACTCTTTTGGACCAGCTCCTCTCCTAGCTCGGTTAAGAACAGTTCTTTGACCCGCCGATCTTGCGCGTGTTCCTGTCGAGTTAGGTAGCCCTGTTGAACGAGCCGTTCCAAAAGCTGGCTTGCAGCGGCGCGGCTAATGCCAAACTCCTCACCCACATCTGAGACAGTGCAACCCCCAACCCGCTGGATATGATACAAGATCATCATTTGCGGCATTGAAAGACCTTGCTGTTTGACAAAACGATAGTGATTTTGCATCATAATGCGCAATAGAATGCCCACCCAGCGTTGTAATTCTATCGAGAAAGAAGGTATGTTTTCCATAGGACGATTCTCCGCTGTTAGTTAAGTGGGCTTAAATTATAAGTCTGATTACGTATCTGTCAATACAAAGACTTGAATCAGAACCAAATTTTTGCTATACTGAATTTGCACCAAACGCACAGACTGGATCGAATCAATTAACCACCTTGGTGCCTCCGCGGATTGGGTGTGTATGACCGAGAAAGGAGGTTCCCAATGGAAGAAAAACTCACCCGACAACCGTTACGGATTGTGTTCGGCGATGATGGTTCGGAACACGCCTATGCTGCTGCCAAATTTATTTGCAACCTGCCCCTCCCTAGTGGAAGTGAGGTCATCGCATTAGCCGTATTTCCTCCCACACGGATCAACCACTATCCAACGATCAAGGAGCAATTGGAATACACCTGCC
>CAKZNJ010000509.1 GCA_937129505.1 uncultured Anaerolineae bacterium
TGGGTAGAGGGGTGCGGCTGGGCGTATAGGTAACTGTAGGGGTCAAGGTTGGTCTCGGGGTGAGCGTGCGCGTGGGGGTGAGGGTTATCGTTGGGGTTTGGGTAACCGTAGGGGTTATCGTCGGCGTGAGGGTACTTGTTGGCGTGATGGTCGGCGGTGGTGCTAAGACAACTGGGTAAGCGACAATCAAAAACACCAGCGTCAGGATGAACAAAGCGAGAAACACGAGGCTGGTGAGGATAATCCGTATTTGTGCAGAAGGACTAGGCGATGGGGTTGCCACAGGCTTGGATCAATAGCTGGTAGGCTTGGTCAAGAGTAGCTTCTGAGAGGGGAAGGAGCGGCAACTCGGTTTTCCAGCGGGGAAATTGAGCGAGACGGGGGAGCAGACCCTTGATCAATGCGCTGGCGGGTGGAAATTGGTCAATAACCGGCCGCGCATGATGCAGAATTTGACTGAGTTGTTCAAACGTTTGTCCATCGCCTTGTTGGTAAGCTTCCCAGGTTCGTCGTAGCAGACTGGCGAACAAATTTGCCCCTGCGGTAATACAACCGCTTGCCTGATGTTTCAACGCTAGGGGGAAGAGGTTATCTTTGCCGTTGAAAACAGCCAGGTCTTTGCCAAAGTGTTCACCCAGCTGACGACAAAAGTTCTCCTCGCCTGATGAGTCCTTTAATCCCCAAAACTTGGCTGGATATTTTTCCTTCATTTTCCTAATAAAGGAGAGCGAGAGTGAAATACCGCTCATCGGAGGGATGTGGTAGAGCAACAATTTCCCATCAGCGGGCACAGCGCGTTGGATAAGCTGCTCAAACCACTGAGACAATCCTTCTTCATTTGCTCCGCGATAATAATAAGGCGGTAGAACGACTACCCCATCATAACCTAATGAGAAAGCCATTTTGGTTAAGGCGATCGATTCCTCCAAGCTAGGAGTTCCCGTTCCTGCCAAGAGATGAAAATCGGGGTGAGCTTGCCGAACCGAGAGCGCTGTTTTTAGAATTACTTCTCGCTGTTCAGAAGAGAAAGAGGGCCCTTCGCCGGTCGTGCCGAGTAGGAGCGCTCCGTGACAACCCTGTTGGGCTAAAAAGTTCAGGTAGACAGGAAGGCCTTCGGTATCAAGTTTTCCATCTGTAAGGAGAGGAGTAATGGCGGCAGCAAAGACGCCCTCGAAAGAATTGATTTGTGTCATAGTCCACATTATACCTGATCCTTGTTTCGCTCGCTCTCTCGCTCTCGAACGGATGCACCTCTGTCGTGTATATTCATTCAGCTTGTTTTCTGTATGACTTAGCATTTTGCCCTGCTTAATCGCGAACCGAAGCGAAGGGATGACAATCTAGTCTGGAGCGTCAATGTCAACAGATTGTAAAAGCAGTTTTGTTTATCTGGATTAGGCAAATAATGTATAATGAAAATAGTGATTAATTAGAATGAGCATTCAAATTCTGAATGGGTGGTGAGATGCAGGAGAGTTTCAAGCCAACCTCCAAATGGCGCGGGATCAATTCACTGCCGCTTAAGGTCTCATTGTCCTACTTTCTCATTTCTGCGTTGTATATTTTCTTTTCCGACCGATTGCTTGCCCTTTTTGTTCCGTCAATGGAACTCTATCAGCAAGCCCAAACCTACAAGGGGTGGGGTTTTGTAGTCGTTACCACACTTCTGCTCTACTTCGTCCTATCCCGCGAACAGCGGGAGATCCAACAGGTAACTCAAAAGCTGGAAGCAGAACGTTTCCACTTGCAAAATACATTGGAAGAGCTGGAAGCCGCCTATCAAGGGATGCGGGAGCTAGCCAAGAGAT
>CAKZNJ010000510.1 GCA_937129505.1 uncultured Anaerolineae bacterium
ACAGAGATTAGCCAATTTGCGACTTTAGAGGGCAAGGTGCGGGTGAGAAAAGTATCCTGGCGGTCTTTTCGCCAGCCACTGACCACATCGTAACCCTGCTCAATTTTCTCGATCAGCATAGGGATGTCGGCGGGGTCGTTTTGTAAATCGGCGTCCATCAAGACAATGACATCCCCTTTGGCATGGTCGATTCCCGCTGCGATCGCCGCCGTCTGACCGAAATTGCGACGCAAATGGATCGCTACCACATGTTCGGGATCGGCGATGGCGATTTGTTGGATTCGCTCAAAACTTGCATCGGTGCTGCCGTCATCCACAAAAATCACCTCGGCTGAATGTCTTTGTAGGGCAGGCAAGGTTTGGTCCAGCGCCTGTTTCAGCAAGGGGATATTGTCTTCTTCGTTGTAAATTGGGATGACAATCGAGAGATGCATTTCGTTTTGTACTCGTTTCTAACGACATCCTTGAAGATCATACAGACGGCGAAAGTCAGAGTCAAGGGTTTGTACTTCTATTAGACTTGCACAACCTTGTTCCCAATCTGATTTGGTTGAGTCGGTCAAAGAGTTCCAGAATCGTTTATCTAAGTAAGCATGGGTATAACCCTTCTGAATTAATTGTAGTGGAGTAGGATTGGTTAACAGCTGCTGCCAGTCTGGTAGCCAGCGTCCGTAATCAGCCGCAATAGATCCTACCGATCGCCCGAATAGTACAATCGATCGAGGCGGATTGGGATCAAAGATCTGAGCATCACTGGATAAGTGGTCCCAATACGTATTATAAAACCGCGTATCTAAGCCATCGATATAGACAGTAGACTGGGGCCGAGCTGCAGCGAGTAGTTGGAGCCCAAAGGTTACGATTCCTCCCATCGAAAGAATGATTAGGCTCAAAGCGATCAACGTTTGCAAGAACTGAGAGCGTTTTTCCCATAGATAGTGTAGAAGAGGGAAGGAAAGGATCAAGATGACCAGCAATGCCGTGTCTAACAGGCGTGTAATTGCACCCAAGGAGTCTTCAATTCCAACCACTAAGCAAAGCAAAATACAAACCGTTGCACCGCTGAGCATACCATGCTGGATCAGGGGTAAAGGTGCTGTTCGGGTTCTGAGTTGGGTCAGCGAAAGTGGAATCAATACGATGAGCGGTCCAAGCAGGATAATAGAAAACAGCAGGGTATCTATCTTAAAGAGGGATAGCCGTCCAAAATATAAAGTTGGTAGAGAAGGGGGTAGTAATACCTCAAATGCTAACGAACCATGAGTGTTATAAGGCATATCACTCTTTAGCCCTAGATCATGTATAACCATAACACTGATCACTCCGCCTGCAAGGAGAGCGAATCCAGAAGCAGGTATCCACAAGGCAGCGAAATGAACTAGGGGCGATAGATATCTCTCACGCAACGCCATAAACAGGGCAACTAATCCCATCCCGATAAGCATTAAACCCAAAAGATATTCTGCGGTGAGGGCAAGAGACGCCAAAAGCAAACTAAGGATGGCTGTATTGGTGATTTGCCACCGTTTTGGTTCGAGTAGTAATAGGAGAAAGATGGTGAGTGCAACTGCTGCCCCATTGCTGGTCAGGGCTAGGTTCTGGGGTTTAAAGATGCCGCCGATAAAGGCAAATGGTAATGATACTACCCCTAGCCCATCAATGTTCCAGTTTTTTACCAATACTTCATATAGGTTGGTACCACTGTTTAAGGCAGTGTTGGACAAAGCAATGATAGAGTTAAGTTTTTCAATCCAATTTTGGGGCGCCAACAGCAGAAGCCATTGAGTACTCCCTCCAAAATATGTTACCCCAGTACCGAGAACCGCTGTCCAGAAGCTCTGGGTCTTGCGCTCAAACCATAAGAATGCCAGGATAAGCATCAGGGCGTGTGTAAATGCCCGTACTGCGTCAAAGGCAGACCAGGGTGAGAGACCACCAAGTCTTACTGCTATTCCTGCGATCAGATGTAAGCCATAGTGATAAGCGAGGGGTTGGCTGGGATCAAAAGGAAAATGAGGAGGGACATCGTCGGCTGCTATCCGTGAGACGATAGGAAGGTTGTAGTTTTCATCAAAGATCGCAAGGCCCTGATTAATCTTTAGAAAAAGTCCAAAGAGGAATAGAAAAACAAGGAGAAGAGCAAGCGATTGCTGCCAGTCTTTTACCATTTCCCCTCGAAAGAAAAATTTTCTGGATAGAAAAATGCCGATGCTGAAGATCACAACTGTTGCAGTGATAAAAGACCATACTAGACTTAACCAATGAGAGACAAGATTGGCAAGAACCATGACCAGTAGGAAGCCAATACCTAATCCAACAGGAATGCTCTCTCTTGCCGAGGTGGAAAAGACTGACCGACTGATTAGGTATCCACCTAGCGAAAATAAAAAGACGAGACCAATCACAACAATTAAGTGTCCGTATGATGAAGAGAAGAGGCTCCACATGTTGAGAAGAGTTAGCAATCCTGTACCAAATGTTTTTTGGCGAAATTTTTACTAATTGCAGCGGCGATGGATTTTCTCCCGTGGCAATAAGATTTCAAAATTAAACTCACGAAACCGCAAGTAAGGCTTATAGTAACACAAAATAGGACGATTGACCCGCTTGCGCCAAGCGCGGTTTTTATCCCCAAAGCGCCCCGTATCTCCTTGGGGGGAAAGATAAGTTTGGGTAGTTATGATCACGGCAAAACGACGTTTGGCTAAGTCGGCGTAGAATGCTTGCAGATAATCACGGTTATTTGCCATTGCCATTTCCATCAACCACACCTTCTCGTATTCAGGCAC
>CAKZNJ010000511.1 GCA_937129505.1 uncultured Anaerolineae bacterium
ATAGCCAACACCATGTCCCAAGGTGTCTCGGTCGCGTGTGCTATCTTGCAAGTGTTGTGGAACAGCGATGATCCCTTCCTCCTCGATCAAATGATAAGCTTTGAAATATGCCGTTGCAGTATTCGATTTTGGAGCTGTTGCCAAATACAAGGTGGCTTCTACAATGGGATAGATTCCCTCGGGTAAACCGACATAATCGAACGCCTGAGCTGCAGCAGCAGCCACCACCAAAGCGAAAGGATCCGCCAAGCCAACGTCTTCCCCAGATAAAATCAGCAAACGGCGCAGGATGAAGCGAGGATCTTCCCCTGCGTAAAGCATTTTCGCCAGCCAATAAAGGGCAGCATCTGGATCGGAACCTCGTACTGATTTAATGAAGGCGGAGATGGTATCATAATGGGCATCGCCATCTTTGTCATACAAAACTGCCCTGCGTTGGATTGATTCTTGTGCGATCGCAAGGTCTATGGTTATCTTGCCCGATTCATCGGGTAGCGTGCTTTCTACTGCCAACTCCAAGGCATTGAGAGCGTTGCGGGCATCCCCGCCCGCTACTCGTATCAGATGTTCCATAGCATCTTCGCTCACAACAATGGAACGCTTGCCATAACCGCGTTGCGGATCGTTCAAAGCTCGTTCAATGATCGTGCGGACATGATGATTTTCCAAAGGTCGGAGTTGGAAAACTCTGGAGCGCGAGACCAACGCTCCGATCACCTCAAAGTAAGGGTTCTCTGTGGTCGCCCCGATAAAAATAATCGTCCCGTTTTCGATATGGGGAAGTAACGCATCCTGCTGGGCTTTATTCCATCGATGCACTTCATCGACAAACAAAATGGTGCGCCGGCGGTAAAGCTTGCGCCGTTCCAGTGCCTTTTCAATAATTTCCTTTAGCTCAGCTTTGCCGGCTAAGACGGCGGAAAGCGTCTCGAAATGAGATTTCGTTTGGTTCGCGATCACCATGGCTAGCGTAGTTTTTCCGCTGCCGGGTGGACCCCAAAGGATGATTGACGAGAACAATCGATCCGATTCAATCGAGCGACGCAACAATCTGCCAGGACCCACAATCTCTTCTTGACCAACAAACTCGTCCAGCGTTTGCGGCCGCATTCGAGAAGCAAGAGGCGCTTCCTTCTTTAGTGTGTCCTGAACAGCATGATCGAACAAATCCATTGTCATCAGTTCATCTTATTCCGCATGTCATACAACATCACCCCCGCAGCAATGGCAAGATTTAGGGAAGAGACGCGACCACCCATTGGTAGTCTCAGTAATTCATGGCAGGCTTGACGTTGTGGCTCTGTCAATTCTTCTCGTTCACTGCCCAAGAGAAGGATACAGGGCCGCTCATATCTCTGAATCTCCGTGTATAACTTGACCGCATGGGCGGAAGTTCCATAAATGCGCACCTCATTAAACGCTGCCCAATGGATCATCTCCTCAAATGAAAGCCGGATTACCGGAATCCAAAAGAGAGCACCCATACTCGAGCGAGTAATTTCAGGGTGAAACGGGTCAACACCACCATCAACCATCAAGAGACACTGCGCACCTACCGCATCCATTGTACGCAGGATTGTCCCTACATTGCCAGGATCTTGGGGCTCAACCAAGGCAACAATCCAACCCACCTCAGCGGGGTTCAAATCGCGCAGGGTGAGCTGGCGAAGTTTTATTAACGCCAATATCCCCTGCGGATTTTCTTTTTCTGCCATCGAGCGAAAGACGGTTTCCTCGACAGCATAAGATGGAATGCCCATCCGAGAGACATCCTCGATTGCCTGCAGAGCAAGTTCACTTTTCAAGAGATTAGGTGCGTAAAAAACCCGGATTAAGGTTGCATATCCGCCATGCTTCCACGCCTCAACCGCTTCGATAAAATGCCAGATGCCTTCGACAATACAAAGACTGCTCTGACGACGTACTCTCGCTTGTTTAAGTAAGCGAACTTCTTTTACTCTCGGATTGTTCCGGCTAGAGATGAATTCCATCAACCCCGTCTCGGAACCCAAGCCAACACGGTGGTTCCTTCTCCAGGTGCTGAAGTAATCTCGACATCTCCCCCAACTTTTCGGGCGCGAATATGCATGTTGGATAACCCATGCCCCAGCGTTATGCTCATTTTGCGTAAATCAACCCTTGCCCATTATCCGCAACCTCAAGCAAGACCCGATCCCTTGTAGCCCATAATCGCACATCAACCCGACGCGCATGGGCATGCTTTGCTACGTTTGCCAACGCCTCTTGGCAGATGTGAAAAAGAGCTGTGGCATGAGAAACTGGCAGTCCTGCCACCCCATCTTCAGGAGCAATCAAAGTAGCTTCTGAGAGAGTGTTGACCCGATATTCATCGACCAGACGATTTAGGTTCTGAATCAGGTTATTCCCGTAAAGCTCTCGCGGCCGTAAATCGAGAATGTAGGCGCGAATATCCCGAATCGTCTTATTGAGTCCGTCAATCGCTTGCTCAATCTTTTGTTTCGCCTGCTGCGGGTCTTCCTCCAAAGCCACCCGGGCATAATCTAAGGCGAGGCCAACCCCGTAAATGGATTGGATAATGCCATCATGAAGATCCATACCAATTCGTTCGCGCTCTTCTAATACAGCCAGCCGTTGAGCTTGTTGTTGAAGAACAACGTTTTCGATCGTTATTCCCGCCCATGAAGTGATCGATTCAAGCAACTCCGCTTGAGAGGCATCAAGGACAATCACTTGATGATGAGCGACAACCATCACCCCGATAACTGAGCCTCTTGCCATCATTGGAAATGCCGCTACCCAACGGCACCCTTCCTCGAAAACTTTCTGACGCAGATAATGCACTTCTTTACCAACGTTCTTGCTTATCCAAGGTTGACCGCTCTCTGCGACTTCACCGATAATCCCTTCACCAATTCGAAAAGAATCTCGGGTAAATAAGCGGCCATTAAATTTGCCATGATGTAACATCAGGCGAAAATCAACACCGTTGTCATCTTTAAGATAGATTTCCCCGTTTTCCACCCTTAAATAGCTCATCACACTGGAGAGGGTTTTCTGAAGGATCTCGTTCAAGTCCAGCGAGCGTGTAAGGGCGTTCGCCACATTGTTGATGAGCATTAAGTCTTCGTTTTTCCGTGTCAGGGAGTGATCTCGCTGAGTTAGCTCCTGAATCAAGCGGGCGTTATGAATTGCGACCGCCGCATAAGCAGCCAACATTTCAATCACCCGCTCAT
>CAKZNJ010000512.1 GCA_937129505.1 uncultured Anaerolineae bacterium
ATCGCCCATCGGCTGTGTCGAAGCGGAGATTTTGCTCAAATATTTTTGGCTGAAGTAAAATAGCACCTTCACGGATTAGCTTTTTCTCGATAGCCGCTAAATCCTTAACATAAAGCTTAATCTCAATTTCTCGATCTTTCATCCCATGCCATCCTATTCCTATATTACACTGAGCAGAGTTTGAGACTGTTCAACACCATCTCCCGCTGCGACGCGCAGACGAGCTACAACCCCATCACGGGGGGATTTTAGTTCGTTCTGCATCTTCATGGATTCGAGGATGATCAGCACATCCCCTTTGCTGACTCGCTGTCCTTCTGTTACGGGGACTGCGACGACCAAGCCAGGCATAGGCGCTTTGAGATGAAATTCTCCCCGTTCCGTTGCCCGACCGCCGGCCGCAGCTTTTAGTCGCTTCTCGCGTTCGTCTTCGACATACACAGAATACAGATGACCAAGCAAGAGAACCTGCCAATCCTCGTCCTGAGGATAAACAAAGGCTTCGTACGATTTGCCGTTCACCAACAATGAAAAAATCGGCTGCTCTCCTACCCGAGCAAAGTCTATCTCACAGACCTCTTCATTAACTAAAATATGTTTTTCGTCAATAATTTCGATCAGGTAGTCAGTGTCATTCAAGGTAGCGATATATCTGACATTCATCATTTTCTCATCCTTTCCCACCGACCAAGCCACTTCCAATTGCTGATATCCCTCTCCGGGCGGCGGACAAATTGAGCCGCTCGCTGAGCCTCGCGATGGGCAACAAGGGCAGCAATGATCGCTGCAACTTCAGGATACGTTTCGACATTCTCTTGGGCGCTTTCCAATGAAAAGCGTTCTTCGACAAACCGGGTGTCGAACTGACCTGCCATAAAGCGGTGTGAGTCCATTAACCGTTGGTGAAAAGGAATGTTGGTTCGGACACCAAGTATTCGATATTCCTCCAGAGCGCGGCGCATTCTTAAGATAGCCTCTGCGCGCGTTTCTCCCCAGACAATCAGCTTGGAGATTAGAGAGTCATAATAAGGAGTGATCTCGAATCCAGCATAGACGCCGGTATCGATGCGCACCCCAGGCCCGGTAGGAAGAATGATATGGGTAATCATCCCTGTCGAGGGAAGAAAATAATTATAGGGGTCCTCTGCGTTTATGCGGCACTCAATCGCCCATCCCTTCAAACGAATGTCTTCTTGTTTGTAACGAAGTTGCCGACCGCGCGCGATCCGAATCTGTTCCTTTACAATGTCAACACCGGTGACCAATTCGGTAATCGGATGTTCCACCTGTAAACGGGTATTCATCTCAAGAAAGTAAAAGTTTTTATTCTTATCCACCAAAAACTCGATTGTTCCAGCGTTCACGTAGCCCACCGCTTCGGCTGCTCTCACAGCAACCGCTCCCATTTTGCTGCGTAACTCCTGATCATCATCAATGAAAGGGGCTGGGGTTTCTTCCAACAATTTTTGGTGTCGCCGCTGTAGGGAGCATTCTCTCTCGCCAAGATGGATTACATCCCCATGGGAGTCGGC
>CAKZNJ010000513.1 GCA_937129505.1 uncultured Anaerolineae bacterium
CCGCTCCCCATCGCTTCCGTGCTGCCCATACCGATCGCCCCGCCTGCCGGCGTGTACGTCGCGCAATGAGCCATGCCATCGACGAACGCGACTTTGATCGCGCCGGCATGGCATTGATTCGACCGGTTGTACGTGCAGTTCGTAACATCGCACGACTCGACCATGCTTGTGCCACTGCCCATTGATCCGCTGCTCATGCTGCTGCCTCCTGTGTCGCGAGTAAGGTTTGAGAATTATTATCATTATCTATCAAGATCGATGCCACCGCTGCGCGTGAGTCACGCGAGCGGCCGATGCGTCATCCGCTCATCGTCGTCGCGACTGACTCATACCTACCCGCTGAGTCACCGGCAGGCATGAGCCGGCATCGAAGAGTGTAAATAATTGATAATCATTCTCATTCGCAAATGTCACGCATACGTGGGTATTAGTTAGTTTTTTTGTTTGACAACGAGCACGCCGTGCGGTACGATCTTCAACGTTTGATAAGGCGAGCCGGCGTTGAGTCAGTGTTGTTTAGCGCCATCCTGATACGCGTTGAGGCGGCTCGCTGTTGAGTAAAACGAACCATGATCGACCATACCTATCACCTCGCGCTTCACCGGATCGAGCCGGCGGCTGGCGGCGCGGCGACGGTGGTGTTCGCGGTTGAGCCCCACGCGGGCGAACTACATGTCCGGCTCGGCGCCGACGAGAGCATGGCGTTGATCGCCGAGCGCGCCGGGTTGAGCACGCCCCGCGCGCGGCTGGCGCTGACGCTGGGCCGCCTGGTGGAGCAGCTTGATGCCAGTTTGGAGGAAGTGCGCCTGAGTCGCGTCGATGGCGCGCTCATCGCGGCCAGCCTGATCGTGGGACACGGCCCGCTGCCGATCGAGCTGCCGGTCTGTTTCGGCGAAGCGATCGCGCTGGCTGTAACGCACCGCCTGCCGATCGTCGGCGATGAGTCATTACAGCCGTTGTTGCGTGTGACGCATGCGGCCGTGGACGAGCCGGATGTCGCGCTGCCGGCGACGATCGTGGCGTTTGTGAATTCGCTCTCCGATCGCTGACATACGACAGAGTGGGATCGACCAGGGACACGCGCGGCGTGTCCTTTTGGCGCTTGACGGATCGGACGCGCGCGCCCGTCTGGTATAATGCTGAGACGGCTTCCCCACGTGTGGATCAGCCGACGCGAAACGCGGGATCGATCCGGCAGCCGCTGGCGCCGACGTCCGTGGCCGCCGTCTTTTCCCGTGTTCTACCCATGCGTATGAATCTCCCGCAGTGGCCGTCACGTGCGGCGCCGTCGGGAGCGAGGTGCAAACAATGTTTAAGTGGCTTGGGCGCCTGTTTAGCGGCGACAGCAACGAGCGCGTGATCAACGAGTTGTATCAGATTGTGGATCAGATCAACGCGCTTGAGCCCGAATATGAAGCGTTAAGTAACGACCAGTTGCGCGCGAAGACCGACGAGTTCCGGCGGCGGCTGCGCGAGGGCGAGACGCTCGACGAACTTTTGCCCGAAGCCTTCGCCGCGGTGCGCGAAGCTGCCAAACGCACCGTCAAGATGCGTCACTACGACGTGCAGTTGCTCGGCGGGATCGTGCTGCATCAGGGCAAGATTGCCGAGATGAAAACCGGCGAGGGCAAAACGCTGGTGGCGACGTTGCCGCTTTATCTCAACGCGCTCACCGGCAAGGGTTGCCATCTGGTGACGGTCAACGACTATCTGGCGCGCCGCGACGCCGGCTGGAACGGGCCCATTTATAGCCTGCTCGGCGTCTCGGTCGCGGCGATCGCCCATGATTTTTCGGCGATCTACGACCCCGAGTATCTTGACCCCAAGTCGAATTTGGAGGATGAGCGCCTGGTACACTGGCGGCCCGTCACGCGCCGCGAGGCGTATCTGGCCGATATTACCTACGGCACCAACAACGAGTTCGGCTTCGATTACCTGCGCGATAACATGGCGTGGAGTTTAGAGGATCGCGTCCAGCGCGGCCATTATTACGCCATCGTCGATGAGGTGGATAATATTTTGATCGACGAAGCGCGCACGCCTCTTATCATCTCCGGACCCGCCTCCGAAGATGTAGAATGGTATACCCGCATGGCGCAAGTGGTGCGTGCCCTGCGCCCCGAAGATTACGAAGTCAACGAGCGCGATCGCAGTGTGGCACTGACCGAAATCGGTGAAGCTCACGTGGAAGAACTCCTCGGCATCCCCTTGCGCGATCCGGATCGCCCCGAAGATGTAACTCCCGAACAAGCCCGCTTGCTCGGCTATCTGGAACAGGCGCTGCGTGCCCAATTCCTCTTCCACCGCAACAAGGATTATCTGGTTCAGGGCGGCAAAGTTATCATCATTGACGAATTCACCGGGCGGCTGATGCCCGGCCGGCGCTGGTCGGACGGTCTGCATCAAGCCGTGGAGGCAAAAGAGGGGGTGCGCGTGCAACCCGAAAATGTCACCTATGCGACTATCACCATCCAAAACTATTTCCGCATGTATGAAAAACTTGCCGGCATGAGCGGTACAGCCGTCACCGAAGCGGAAGAATTCGAGAAGATTTACAAGTTGGGAGTGTTAGCCATCCCAACCAATTTGGAATATCATGCCATGCAGGCCGAATCGGGGTTGGTCGAGTTAGAAGGCAAGGATGAATGGGGATATAAATATCGGTATTATGCCCGAAAAGACGATCCCGAGAAGAAGCCCATTTACTGGAAGCGCAAGGATTACCCAGATGTAGTTTATCGCACTCAAGAAGCCAAGTTGCGGGCAATCATGCAGGAAATCATGCAAAATCATGCTCGCGGGCGACCTTTGCTGGTTGGCACCACCTCGGTCGAAATGTCGGAACGCCTTTCCGCCCGTTTGCGATCAGAACCTTTGCGCCGCCTCGCCCAAGTGCTGCTGTTGCGTAAGACTTGGTTTGAAAAGAACAACCGCGAAGAAGACGGCCGCCAGATCCCCGAACTGCTCTTCCTTAACGAACCGCTAGATAAATTAGACCTGACGCAGATGCGCAAATTAGCCCGCGAGCTGGACATCCCCTTTAACCCCGAAGAGCCAAGCAACCTCTCTCGTCTGTGCCAAATTCTAAACCTCGAAGAGGAGGACGAAAAGCGCCTTCTTGCCATTTTGCAAGGGGGCATTCCCCATCAGGTCTTGAATGCTCGCAAGCATACCGAAGAAAGCCAGATCATCGCCGGAGCTGGCGCATTTGGGGCTGTCACGATTGCCACCAATATGGCTGGGCGCGGGGTGGATATCAAACTGGGCGGTGAACTCAAGGAAGAAACCCTTTCAGCCGTGCATCGCGTCCTGCGTCGGGCTGGTTTTGCTGATCCATTCGAGATGTCCCTTCAAGAACGGCGCCAAGCTCTACTCAAGCTTGACCCTAGCGAGTACGGTATCTACGAAGCACACGTCAACGACTTTCTCCGTTATATGGATGAAATGGAGAAAGTGCGCGCACTTGGCGGTTTACATGTCATCGGTTCAGAGCGACATGAAGCGCGGCGCATTGATAACCAACTGCGCGGTCGCGCTGCTCGGCAGGGTGATCCTGGCTCATCCCGCTTTTACTTGTCAATGGAAGATGAGCTTTTGCGTCTCTTCGGTGGCGAGCAAGCCGATGCCCTGATGCAACGCTTCAAGATGGATGATGCCCTGCCCCTCGAAATGAATTTGGTCAGCCGTCTGATCGAACAGTCTCAAACTCGCGTTGAAGGGGCAAACTTCGATATCCGCAAGCACTTGCTGGAATATGATGACGTCCTGAATAACCAACGTTTGACGATCTATCGACAACGCGACCGCATCTTCACCAAAGAAGACCTGCACGATGACGTTACCGAAATGCTCCAAACCGAAATCTCACGGCGCGTTCCGGAAGCCCTGCGGGAAGAAGAAGGTCCTTGGCGGTTGCTCTCATGGCTGGAGCAAGTTCAACCTCCCGCTGTTCTCAATCATCACATCTTCCCCTCTTACACCCTGAAGCTGATTTCAGGCGAGTTAATTGAACGCCATGCCACTAACCTGAACGGCAAAACCCTCGTGCCCGCCGCCAATCTTAAAGAGGCGCTTCTGGAAATTGCCCGCGCAGCATTGGAGGCGGAAGAAGAGCATCACCGCCGCGTGCTGCGGGAGTTTCTGGAACAAATCCACCAACGGTACGAGAGCCAACTGGATGAACGCTTCGAAGCCATCGAGACCTTTCTCAGCAGCTTAGAAGAAGGCGAAGAAGAAGAAACTCCCCTCAACCCGCGACAATTAGCAGAAGAGCTGAACAGTGTTGTTCGATTTCCCCTTAAGCTTTCAAACGAACAGTTGCGCCTCTTGCGTGAGCAACCCACGGAGCTAGAGGAAACGATTAAGTCACAAACCCAGGAAGTGCTGTGGAATCAGACTATCTTGCGGGTAAGCGGAGCAATGGCGCGGCGCTTTCAAGACGAGACCACCCTCAAAAGCGTGCTTTCTCCCGCCCGAAATTGGGATGAACTGGAGGACAAACTTTTCGATTTTATCGAGCAACTCTTTGCCGAACGCCGCCAGCTATGGCTTGGAAAGGATCAGGATGGTTCGCAGGGGGCTATCGGAAGGGATATTGAGGCCTTTTTGGGCAAAGTGGAGGGTTATCTTGATTCGAACGCAGTGATCTATCTGCTGCTGACCATGGCACAAAGCCAACAGACGGTCTTCGACAAACGCACCCACCGCCGCATCCAAATCGTCACCCCGCGCTTGAATTACATCTACCTCGCTGCCCACTATCTAGAAGACCGCTCGCCGCAAGATGTCGCCCAAGATGTGCTCGCCCATCTCGAAGCCGCTCAACAAGCGCACCGCCTGCTTTTAGGGGCAGAGGAATTTCAGAAGATCGCCCAGAACCGTCTTGAAGAGCTCGACTTTGCCACTCAGCAAGCCATTCAAAGAGCAATTGGCGAGGAAAACTACCCCTCTGTCCTCTCGCTGCCTTTGCAGAGTTTTCCCCAAGAGATGAAAGAAGCCGTTGTCGCTGAGCTAGGTCGCCGCGCTCTGACCGTAATCTACCGCCAACTGCTCTTGGGGGTGATCTCAGAACTGTGGGTGGATTACCTGACTCAAATGGAAGCCTTGCGGGTTTCGATCGGATTAGAGGCTTACGCCCAGCGCGATCCGCTGGTGCAGTACAAATCTCGCGCTTCATCGCTCTTTCAGGAGCTGATTCAAAACATGCGCTTAGGTGTCATCTCGCGCATGTTCACCTACCGCCCGCGCCAAATCAGTGTAGTCCAGACGGCAGAGCGCAGCGTGGGCACAGAAGAGCGCCAAGCGCTTGCCGCCGAGAGCGAAAGCGCCCCCGCCTCAACAGCAACCCCTGCGGTCAAGCCAGCCAAAAGCTCTATGGAGGAAAGCGGCTCTGGTTCGAAGAAAAAGCGGCGGCGTCACCGTTAGCCGCCCATCATGTTTGTCTCCCACTCGCTGACCGAGGCGCGAATTAAGGCTTGGATTTCTGCGTCTGGCACTTCCTCGACGGTCGCATACTGCTCTAAGCCGATCAGCACCACCATGCCCTTATTGGGTAGTTCCATCAAGCGTACGCCCCGCTGTTGTAAACCCCGTTCCTGCAGCTTTTTCTGCAGGATTTCATCCACTTGCATGGCAATGCTTCTCGGCGCTTGGGTTAAATTCGATTTTGGCTGGAATGATTGGGCAAGCCAATCGGCCACCCCCTTTTTTGTCGCCGGCTGCGCTGCTGGTGGCATCTCCACCTTGGGTAAGACAGCTTGAGCAGGCGGTTGCTCCTGTGGACTAGGCTGCCCGTCGTTGACTGCCCCCACCGTTGGGGTTTCGACCTCGAGCCACTTACGCAAGGCTTGATAGAGCAAAAGGAGCTGGCGTCGTTCGTTCTCTTTGAGTAAATGGGGAGATTCAATCGCTTTGCCGTTGATCTGAGGCAAGATGCGGCGCATCTGTCGGTCGCTCCAAAAGCTGATCAGTTGATCCAACCCCTCTTGACGTGCCTGTGGTGGAGGAGAAGATGAAGCCCTGCTACCCAGCACCGTTGCCAGCAGATAGCCGATCAACACCGCCACGGCTACACAAATAACCGCCAGTAGAATGAGGGCAGAAAAATCCATTCACGCCTCTTCCTCCTATTATAGCCGATAAGCGAACATCGGATTCTTACAATTTTGTTGGGATAAATGTATTTCGTAATTCTTTTGCATCATAAAAAGTGAGCCGTTCAAATGACAATTTACCGGGAACGGAACGATTGTGGTTATATCGACGAATTTCTTTATCCATCAAACTGAGCGGTTACCACCAAATTTTTCCTTAAGAAAGGACTACGATCTGGAACGTGGCACCAATGCTACTTGTTCTCTGGATCAAATCTGCTATTCATCAAGTGGGTTTCTCATCTCATGCTTCGGTTATAATAGTGAGCAATTTAACCAATCAACCAACTTAAATTTATGGAGGATGAGAAGATGCCTAACTTGCGTTATTTGGTCCGCTGGTCTATCATGACTGTCTTAATCCTACTGAGCGCTTGTGCCCCTCAGCCGGCAAAGGTCACAAAAGTGCGTATCGGCACTCAGCCTTGGATTGGTTACGGTCCGTGGTGGATTGCTCAAGAAAAAGGCCTGTTTGCCAGTCACGGTATAGAAGCCGAATTGGTGGATTTTGTCCAGGATACAGAGGTAAATGCTGCTTTTGCCTCAGGTGAAATGGAGGCGGCTAATCTGGCTACCCATACGGCGATTAAGTTGTTTGCTAACGGCGTCGATCTCAAAGTGGTTCTATTGGAAGATGCATCCTATGAGGCAGACGCAATTCTCGCAGTGGCGGACATCGAATCAATCGTGGATATAAAAGGTGAGTCGGTTGCCTTTGAGGAAGGTTCGACCAGTGATTTGCTTTTGAATTACGCCCTTTCACATCATGGACTCAGCGTGAAGGATATCACTGTGATACCCATGCCGGCTTCAGATGCAGGTGCAGCACTCATTGCTGGACAAGTTCGCGTTGCAGTCACCTATGAACCTTATATTTCAACTGCACTCGCTCAGCAAAAAGATATCAAAGTAATCTACACTGCAGGTGAGCGGCCGGGTTTAATCTCGGATGTGCTTGTTGTCAACGGTAAATTTGCTCAGCAGAATCCAGAAGCTGTTAAGCGTTTACTCCAAGTTTGGGACGAGGCAATGGCTTTCTATAAATCAAACCCAGAGGAAGCAAAAGCAATCATCTCAAAAGCGGTAGGAAGCACACCTGAGGAATTAATGTCTGCCTTCGAGGGAGTGAAATTCTATGATCTAGCCCAAAACAAATCAGCATTGAGTGGTGAATTCGCCACAATCATTCGAGATGTTGCCGAGGTTACGCAGGCTATTGGGATGATCACAGCTATTCCTGACCTCCAAAAATTAGTAGATGCATCCTATCTAGGACAGTAAAAAGTAGGTCTGCCCGCACTTGTTGAAAAATTGAATCTGCAAGTCAACGAATGAAAAAGAATTCTCTGTTCGAACTTCGCCGAGAGATTCCACGTCCTTACTATCTAGGCGCCGGTACGATATTTATCGGCATTTTTCTTTTGACGTGGATTCTACTTACCTCCTTTGGTTTTGTATCGCGCATTTTTCTTCCTTCTCCCGAAGGTGTATGGCAGGAACTTATGCGTCAGATCCAAGATGGCACTCTTGCCAAAGATGTGAGCGCTAGCCTTTACCGTATTACGTTGGGATGGTTACTCTCAACCTTACTAGCTGTCCCAATCGGTATCTTAATGGGAAACTTTTCTTTTTTTGAAGGGCTTTTTGAACCCTTTATTGATTTGGTGCGGTATATGCCAGCTGTGGCCTTTGTTCCTTTGACCATTCTCTGGCTCGGAGTAGGTGATTCGCAAAAATTTGCCATTCTGTTCATTGGCACGTTCTTTCAAGAAGTTTTGCTCATCATGGACAACGTAAAGATGGTGCCACGGGATCTGATCCAAGTAAGTTATACCTTTGGCTTGAACAAATGGGAAATCCTGCGCGATGTTGTACTGCGGGCTGCTATGCCGGGGATTTGGGATACCTTCCGGATCACTCTCGGTTGGGCATGGACCTATCTGGTTGTGGCTGAACTGGTTGCCGCCAATGTCGGGTTGGGTTATCGCATTATGCGCGCTCAACGATTTTTGGAGACAGAGACGATCATCCTAGGCATCCTGGTCATCGGTTTGCTGGGATTAGTAACCGACTATATGTTCAAAATCACTTATAAAAAACTGTTCCACTGGGCAGTGCAGAGCCAATGAATCCCAAACTACAAGTAAAACATGTTCGGAAACGTTTTTCACTAAAGGGCAGCCAACCCCTAATCGCCGTGCAAGACGTGACCATGACTGTTCAAACGAATGAGTTCGTCTCGTTGGTGGGCCCGTCCGGTTGCGGGAAATCAACGATGTTGATGATCATAGCCGGCTTGGAAACTTTAGATGAGGGCGAGATTCGGGTCGATGGACAGGTAGTCAGCGGCCCAGGGCGCGATCGCGGGGTGGTTTTCCAGTCCTATACGCTCTTCCCATGGTTAACAGTTGAGGGCAATGTGCGCTTTGCATTAAAGAAAAGTGGACTAAACGCCGCAAAACAAGACGAATTGGTCAATCATTATCTGCAATTGGTCGGTCTGCAAGAATTTGCTAATGCCATGCCCAATCAACTCTCTGGAGGAATGCGACAACGTGTGGCCATTGCTCGTGCTTTAGTCTATCATCCACAGATGTTATTGATGGATGAACCTTTTGGTGCCTTGGATGCGCAGACGCGAATGGCAATGCAGGAATTATTGCTCAATGTCTGGCAAAAAGAGCAGACAACTGTTCTCTTTGTAACCCATGATATAGATGAAGCGATTCTGCTCTCTGACCGAATTTATGTTATGACACCCCGACCAGGGCAGATCAAAGCAGAGGTATGTGTCGAAATACCCCGACCCCGCAACTTAGTGGAAACGGAAAGTGACGAGCGTTTTATTCGACTAAGGCGCGAGATCCTATCCCTCATTCGTGTAACCCCCAACTAGAATAACAGCATGTAAGGAAAAAACCTCCAGCTTTGAGGCTGGAGGTATGACTTTCAAACTCCAATCATCCATCCTTTCCTTAGCTAAGGACTGCTTGGTTACAAACCATCAATTCCCTCAAGGGAAATGACTGCAAAATGGCAAACTCAAGCATCCCGGATTGCTTCCTGCAGAGCGCGTTCGAGAGCTTCATCCGCGCCGGGCAGCAGCTCTACCGGTTTCGCCTTTTCCAAAATCTGCAAGACTTTCTCATGCGCAACCTGGTCCACACTCTTTGCCCCGGCTTTCAGCCACTCGTCAATCGTCTGGCGCTTAAAAAGCACCGGGAAGAACAATTCTTTGCGGAAATAACGGCTGGTGTGTGGATGCCCCAAGAAACTGCCGCCATAACCAACTTGACGGATTACCTCTACCGCCAGGGTATCTTCATTCACTTCAAAACCCTGCAGGATGCGCTTGATATGCCGGATGATTTCATCACAGATAACCGCCATTTCCGGCGAGCCGTACTGCCCAAAACACAGGGTGCCGTTTGCCTGACACATCGTCATGCCAGCTAGGCTCACTAACAGCAGGGTCTGCGTCGCTTCCGCTGCCGCTTCGGCATCGGGCAACTTACCTTCAACGCCACCACCCAAACCGTAGATGGGGATGCCATATCGTTTGGCAAGCTGCACCATGGCAATTTTGCCCAAATCCTGTTCTGGGCTACCGTAAGTCACCTGAGTCGTGCGCATATCAAAGACATCGGTGTCGGGCTTCAAAACCACCTTGGCGCCAGGCTGAATCAATTGGGTCAGCACCACGCCAAATAAAACCTCCGCATTGGTCAAAACAACGGTTCCGGCAACCGTCGCTGGCCCGGTGGCGCCCATCAAAGGACCCGGTGAGTACAAGATGGGAATACCCGCCTGAACGGCATCGATCAACCCCTCGTTCATCACCGCAATTTTTAGCGGCGTAATCGGTGTTGTGATTCCCAAAGCGCAGGGTTTTTCACGCAGCGCAGATTCTCCACCGCTAGCAGCCGCCACCATCCCCAACAGCTTTTGGGTAAAAGGGCGTTCTAAAATATTAATCACGGTGGGTTTGGTCGTGTTACGCAGGATGGCATCAAAATCGTGAAAGAAAATCGTTGAAGTAGGCATATCCCCCGACATACACAATGTTTGCACAAAATCGATGTTCTCCAACGCATGACCGACACGTGTGTTATGGATCATATCCTGTTTGGTGGGCTGGCGCGGGCGCCGCCCTTCAAAATCCCAGAACATCGGCTCAGAGGTGCCGCCCATGCCATAATAAACCCGCCCCAACTCAATTTGCAAATCCATAGCCGGGTCATTGCGCCCATACAAAACAAACGATTTAGGCGCCTGCTCAATCGCCCAATCGACCATCTCAGGGGGGACATGAATTGAGCGGGTTTCACGATTTACTTTTGCCCCGCCGCGCTCGAAAATATCTAAAAATAAATCCGACTCGCTGTAAATACCCGGATCCATCAACAGATCGAGCGAAGCTTGATAGATGCGATCTAACCCATCTTCCGAGAGGATTGTCAGATTACCCGCTTTGGCGCCAGTCTTCATCATAGACTCCTTTGCAAAGGAATATTAAGCGCCTTTCACGCCCTTCGGTGGGGCGATGGAAGCGCGCCGAACAACCTCGAAACTAATTTGCCGCAAATACGGTCGCGGCAAGTCGTTATCTTCGCCGCTAATGCGGCGGAGCAACACCTCCACACACGCCTGAGCTAAATGGGTGTGGCTGGTCGCCACGGCGCTGATGGGAGGTTGGGAAAAAGAAAACCAATCTAGGTCATCAAAACAGATCAGAGAAATTTGCTTTGGGATACCCACCCCTTCCGTCCTCAAGGTCTTAATCACGCCGGGCATAATGGCATTGCTGGCAACAAACAAGGCTGTTGGGGGTGTCGGTAAACTCAGCAACTCCTTCGCCGCTTTAGCGCCCCACTCACTGCGCAATGCTCCCAAGCGGACGTAACTTGGGTCAGGCTGCAAGCCGGCTTCCCTGATCGCTTGCAAGAAACCCTGCCAGCGGTCGTAATTACTGCTATAGACGATATCGCCGCCGATATAGCCAATGAGGCGATGGCCTGCCCTGAGCAACTCCTCCGTGGCTGCTTTTGCGCCTTTGAAATCCTCAAAGACAAGCGCATCCAACTGACTGCCCTTGACCTGCCGGACAATGCAAACGGTTGGGATGTTTTGAGAATATAGATGTTCCAAGAGAGCTTCATCGGGTGCAGTCGGCACCCAGATCAAACCATCCACATCATGACCGATCAGCTTTTGTAACGCTACCCGTTCGACCTCGACTTCATCGCGAGTCGAAGAGAGCAAAAGTTGAAAGCCCTCCTTATTGAGCAAGAGACTGATCTCATCAGCCAGCGCAGTGTAGTAGGCATTTAAGAGGTTGGGAATGATCAGGCCTACCGTGCGGCTATACCGTTGACGCAAGGCTTTGGCGCGCAAGTTGGGTTGATAATTAAGCTGACGCACCGCTTCCAACACGCGTTGGCGGCTCTCCTCCGAGACATACCCCGTGTTGTTCAAAACTCTGGAAACTGTAGCAATAGAGGTGTCGGCTGCCTTGGCTACCTCCCGCAATCCCACCCTTTTGCGGATTGTCGGATGAAGGCCGTTGTTTTGATCTGAAACCATATTTTCTCCTAAAACGGAGCTTCCTCCCGCCTAACTTGATCGCTCGAGAGCGGAGGCTGCCTCTCTCTCAATCTCTGAGCGATATACACCACCCGCTCAATCGAGTTATGGCGCATGAACAAATCCACCACACCGAGCAGGATGGGGCGATCAATGAGGTCTAACAAAGTTTCGATCTCTTTTTCGAATACCTCTTGGGGAGTTTGTTCTTCTAACCACGTCGAGGGAATGGCGCCCCAGATCAGCGGCCCATTGCGAAAAGCTTGCCAAGCCTCTTCAAAAGGGCAACTGGTTAGAGGTTGCTGAGAAAACGACTCACAGACATCCAAACCGCTTTCGGGGAGCAAAGATAACAAGGTGCGCATATCGCCATCGGTATGACTGCCGACTTTCTTGCCTTGTCCATGCAAGATTTCAGTGTACTTCTGATATGACTCCAAGCAATACTTGCGAAACAGCGGTGGACTAGTCATCATGCCGTGGAGATTGTCGGGGAATTCCACATAGGGTGTCCCCTCGGGTGAACCAGCTCCAAGAGGCTCTAGGCGAGGCAATACGTCTAACAGTTGCTCATCGAGCAGTTGCAAGAGGCGTTCGACCCGATTGCGTTCATAGTGCAGGGCTTTAAACAGGTTGATCTCCCCGAGGTACTCCAGCAAAAGCTGTTGGAAAGGGATGCGTTGTAGGAGCGGCACCACCATCCCATGCCCGCCAATTTGATCCTGCCAGGCTTGCACGCTCTCGAAGAGGGGTACAAACTCCATTCGCTCAATCACCGCTTCGGCAACGGGATAATCTTCAGCTTGCGAAATTAAGTGCTTTTGCAAGTAAGGGTCTAGTCCGCTCTGCACATGTTCTGGCAGTAAGCCATGCCTGAGATGCAAAGTGCCTTCGGGGGCAATCAGATCGGTTTCGGTAGTGCCGGGATTGGTGGTGGAGATAATATCCCAGAAGCTGGGAAAATTCTCGATGACGGGTTCATACTCGTGGTAGATAGTTTCGCCCTCAAACCGGGCGTGCACCTCGACCCCCCGCAAACGAAAAGCATAGGCATTGACGAACTTTAGCCGCCCAACACCAACTTCATGATGCAGACGGTCTAAATCCCAGTCCGCCAGGTGAGGAGGTAGGCTTTGGGTGCGCTGGTGGCTGCGATGCCAAGCTTCCAAGCGGGTGATGAACGGCAAGCGCGGGGGCATCTCTCCCCGCAGCACCATCCAAGCCAATTCGCGCTGGCTGAGCTCCGCTTGGCTCACTTGACCGCTCCACCGGTCAAACCGCGAATGAAATAGCGCTGTCCAAACATATAGACGACGACAATGGGGATGGTAGCGATCAACAACCCTGCCATTGTGGCTGGAATGTCCACATAATTGCGCGACCTTAAGGCTGCAATGCCGACCATCAGGGTTTTCAGCTCATCCTTCTGCATGAAGACCAAAGCGATTAGCAATTCGTTCCACACCCACAAGGCGTTGACCACGATTAATGTGATCAAGGCAGGCGCAGACAGAGGCATCATGATATTCCAAAAGACCCGCAAGCTAGAGCAACCGTCAATCCGCGCCGCTTCGATGATCTCGCGCGGGATGGTGCGGAAGAAGTTGGTCATCAAGTAAATTGAGAAGGGCAAGAGCAAGCCCGTGTAAATCAAAATCGTCCCTTGATAGGTGTTGACCAAATTCCAGCGCACCATAGCGACGAACAAGGGCACAATCATCACCACCGGCGGGACAACCATGAGGGAAAGAATGATGTTAAACAGGGTTCGCTTGCCGTAAAAATCCATGCGGGCAAAGGCATAGGCTGCAAGACAGGCGATAATCAGGGAAACGAGAACTGCCCCAACGGTCAAGATCGAGCTATTGAGAAAGCGGATGAAAAACTTTTCTCCTGCTAGGGCAGTGTTGAAGTTTGCCCAATAGAGGGACTGGGGCAAGCCCCATTTATCTTCAATGTACTCAAAGCGTGTCTTGAAGGCCGAGACGATCATGAAATAAACCGGGAAGAGCGATAAGATGGTCGCCCCAATAACCATCGCTTGGCGGATAAAGCTGCCGATCCATCCCAAAACTCGATCGGAAGTCTTCATGACACTTCCTCCAAAGTAGTAGATCGTTCTCGCAAGCGCAGCTCAAGGAAGATGAAGATTCCGGTGACCAACAGCAAAATCACCGAGACCGCAGAGGCAATGTTCATCTGGTTATAGCGGAAACCGGTCAAGTAAATGAACAATTCGGTCACCATAGTTGAATTGCCTGGTCCGCCGCCGGTCATCACATAAACATAGCCAAAAACCCAAGATAAGATGGTGATGATAGATACAATGGTGAAGAATTCGATCGTGGTTGCGAGTTGGGGGATGGTTATATGCCATTGCAACCGCCACCAATTGGCGCCATCGATTTTTGCGGCATCGAATAGCTCCTCTTCTACCGACATCAAGCGCGCCAAGAAAAGGACAATTCCAAAACCGACCTCTTTCCATACAATCACAAACATTAGGGTTGGCAAAGCCAATCTGGTGCTGCCCAGCCAATCCAAGACAAACCTTTCCAGACCAATCACCGTAAGAAAATCATTTAATACACCACTCAATTGGAAAATGTACGAAAAGATCAGACCAACCACTGTGATCGGCAGAAGGTATGGCAGAAAGAGGGTCGTACGATAAAACTGCCACCCGCGAATGCGATCGAACAAAAAGATCGCCAAAATCAGCGCGATCGAAACCATAATCGGTACACTGATTAACAGGGTGAGGTTATTCCGCACCGCTCGTAGGAAGACCTCATCCTTGAAAATTGCCTGATAATTGCCGAAACCGACAAAGAGCATTTCCCCTTGAAAGGGGCGTTGGAAACTCAACGTGATCAAACGCAGGACAGGAAAAGCAAAAATCACCCCGATCACCAGCAGTGCTGGGGCGAGGAAGAGATAAGGTTCAATTTGGCGGAGAAGTTTGTAGCGAAGATTTGTGCCGATAGACATTAAGAACTCCGCTTAGAGAGCTTAGGTTGGGCACAGGGGCAATCTAAACCTGCACCCAACCAACTTTTACCGAATAGCGCGATTTTAATCCTATTTGGAGTACCAGTTGATAAAGTTCTGCAACTGATCCGGATTTTGCTCGCGCCACTTTTGAATGATTTCTTCGGTCAATTGCGCCAGTTCGGCTGGGGTCTTATCGCCGGCGAAAAGCAACTGCGTCCCCGTAAAGTTAGCTTGCTCATCCAACAAGCTGGGGATGAAGTTCTCCAAGTTTGGACCGGCAGATTGGACCACCCACTCAAAGATCTGTTGTAGGATAGGTTGGTCAATTTGCGCAGTGTCGAAGCGATTGTCAGCCGGCAACACGCCCGTGTATTTGAACCAAGCGTTAAGACGATCAGGAGTGTGGGTAAACATCAGGAAATCAGCGGCTTCTTGCTTATGCTTCGACCAAGAAGTGATTCCCAAACCTTGGGCAGTAACCACATAGGTGTCTGCTAGTTTGCCAGAGCCATACTTAGGAACTCGCATCACACCCATATTTTCCCAACCGATGATCTCAGCCCACCCCTTCAAGAAGGTATCGTTGCCAAAGATCATGGCCGATTTGCCTTGGACAAATTGATCTTGCCCCTGCTGGTAGTCAACGGAGTTGATATCCGCATTCCAACAGTTGGCTTCTTTTAGCTGATTGAGTCGCTCCCACCATTCAGCATAGGCGGGATCGGTGAATTTGGCTTCGCCGATCGAGGCTTTCATAAAGTCCTTTTCGCTATCAAGGTTTTGGCGGCCGAGAATCGAGAAGAGCCACCCGCCAAACCAGCCATCTTTGAGGCCGCCAGAGATCGGCGTTACCCCAATGGCATTCAGCTTATCACAGGCAGCGATCAGGTCATCCCAAGTTTGGGGCAATTCGGTGATACCCGCTTTTTCAAACAGCGTCGGGTTATAGACCATAGGGTTGCCCGAAAGATACCAGCCCATTCCCCACAACTTACCATCGTAGGTGCGCTCGAAATTGTTGATATAGTGAGAGCGCTCCTCGGCAGGGATCAAGTCATCCAAAGGAACCAATGCACCGCTCCAAGCAAACTCCAATGTCCACACCCCACCCCAGAAATATTGGATATCGGGTCCCTGTTGGGCAGCGGCAGCAGACTGGAAAGCGGGGATAAGCGAGTCGGTTGATTGCAGCACTGCTTCAATGGTAACATTGGGGTGCAGTTTTTGATATTCTGCAATCGTCTCATCCAACCATTTTTGGGCACCAGGTGCTTCTTGTTCCCCCCACCACCAAATGACCAACTTCACTGGTTCAGCCTCAGCGGGTTGAGCAGGTGCTTCGGTGGCGCCAGACGGCTGCTGTGGTTGATCTGGCGCTTGGGTGGTTGGCTGCGCACAAGCGGCCACGAGGCTGATCAAAACCAGCAGGACGATGAAAAAGCGCGTTCTATTCATAGTTTTCTCCTCTCTTGGGTGATCAAAAACGGGAAATTAATCGGTCCATCGGGCGTTTACGTAAGCGGTAAACGTTTACATACCATATTAGCATGAAAAAACAGAGTTGTCAAGCTATGTTTTGTTAATTTTTTTTGCCTTAGAGCCACATCCCTTCCAATCCCAAACTGCCATACTGCCTAGCAATCTCTGTTTCAGAAGGTGAACCGCTTTGCAGAATGATCGATTGGTAGGTATGCTATAATTGTCCCAATTTCTGTGTGGTATCTCTTTCACGTAATCAATGAAACCGAAACTGCCCCAGCGCCTCGAATTTATGACCCCCGAGCAGGTCGAACAAGTCCATCAGACCGTGCTGCGTGTTTTAGCCGAAGTGGGCGTGCGCATTGATTGGCCGCCAGCCTTAGAAATCCTTGCCGCCCATGGCTGCAAGGTGAACTACGAGCAGCGCATTGCATTGATTCCTCCCCATGTCTTGAGCCGCGCCCTAGACACCGCTCCCTCCGAATTTGAACTCCACGCCCGCAATCCCCAACAGACCATCTCGGTAACCCTAAAAGATGTTTACACCATCGCTGGCTCCTCAGCCCTAAATGTGTTAGATTTGGAGGGTAATCATCGCCCGGCCACCTTACAAGACTTGCGCGATTTCACGCGCTTAATCGATGCCCTCGAGCTTGCCGATGTGATGCACGCCATGGTCATCCCGCAGGATATGCCCCAGCCAGGTTTCGACCGCATACTCTTCGCCACCATCCTGGAAAACAGCAGCAAACATTATTATTCTCAAGGCGAAGGGGAACAAAGCGTGCACGATCAGGTGCAAATGGCAAGCGTCATCCAAGGCAGCCTCGAGGCGGTACGTCAAAAACCCATCTTTAGCTTCGTAAGCTGCCTGACCTCCCCCCTGATCCATCCCGCCGAGCGGGTGCAAGAGATGATCGCTTGCGCCAATTATGGCATCCCTCTCTGGCTAGAAGCAACGAACATGATGGGCGCAACCGCTCCCATCACGATTGCCGGTGCGTTGGTCGAACACACCGCGAATATGCTGGCCGCCCTGACCTTGGTACAGTTGATCAACCCTGGACATCCCTGCATTATTGGTGTTGCCTCGGGGGGGTTAAATATGCGCGCCGGAACCTATGTTGGCGCGTCCCCTGAAGCTACGTTATTACATGTGGCGACTGTCCAAATGGCGCGCTATTACCGCTTGCCATTTGAAGGCAGTTCGGGGTTAGACGCCTGTCTGCCTGACGCCCAAGCGGGATATGAACGCGCCCTGCAAGATATCCCTTATGCCCTAGCGGGGATGAATTTCATCCATTTAGCCTTCGGCATGATGAATCAATTACTCACTTCCAGCTACGAACAAGCCCGGATCGATCACGAAATCCTAGCGGCATCCTACCGCTTAGCCGAAAGCTTCGCCGTCAATGAGGAAACCCTAGCTTTAGATCAGATCCGACAGTGCGGTCCCGGGGGTCAATTCTTGACTCATCCTTACACCCTGCGCCACTTCAAAGAACACCAATGGCAACCCCGCCTGACCAACCGGCTAGAATGGACTCAATTCCAGCGACAGCTCGGTGGAAAAGACATCCGCCAGCGCGCCAACGAGCTTGCCCGTCAAATCCTTGCCTCACATCAACCCCTGCCGCTCGAAGAAAAGGTAGCTGCCGAACTACAGCGAATGGCACAAGCATTCCAGCAGGCGGCAATCCAAAGCCAAGCAGGATAAATTACCGAGGCAGAAATCTGTCTGCCCAGTCAAGCCCCGCCAAGGAAAAAAAAGACTATAAAAAAAGCGTTGCCCGCCCACCGATCGAGCTGGCAACGCCCAACAAGTCAGACGATGATCAACCTTCTTCCACCCGCACTGTGATCTCCGTCTCCAAACTGTGACCGCCGTCCAAACTGTGAGCTAGTCCGGCCTCGACCGCCTGAGCTAGAGGATAAGGAGCGCTGGTAGGTTCCAATCCCACGCCATAGATGCCCGTCAGGGGAGGTAGCTCTGCCCCGCCGTATGGCATCCAAAACATTACATACGGAAAGACTTCCTTATCCCACTCCACTCCGAAGGACAAGTTTAAGCGCGCATTGCGCACCTTGTATTCACCCCGCTCCAATTCCCATAACATGCCATCATCATGGCTGTGAGCCTGCGGGCCCGGGATATGACGCATGTCAATTGTTTCGCCACTGCAGCCCTGCGCAAAGGGCCATTCCGAATCTTGCCCCTCCGCCAAGCGGGCTGTTTGCGGTTCATAAACAACGGGTGGGGTCGTAATGCGCCGCGCCGGCAATTCGATTTGACAGCCTTCTTCGATAAAATCACCCCCTAAAACCAGATGTTGGCACCAGACAAAATCCCAACGCTGGTCATCTAAATTGGTCAAGGTCTCTTTCAAATATAAAGCCTTTTCCCCCTCTCGCAAGATAACCTCTCGCTCCAAACGGAAGGGTGTCAGGCGGCAATCAACCCACAGGCGCAAGCGCACCTCGTCTGCGCGGTTGGTTAGCACTTCATCCTGCCACGCTAGCAAGGCGGCTTCCCCATGAAACGGAATCTCCCGGCCGCGATACTGACAGGCATCATTGATATTGGGGAACAGCACTTGCCAACCACCTTCATAATTTTCCAAAAAATCGGTCGGTGGCTGTACGGAAGGCGGCTTAAGCCCCCACGGCGTATGCATTAAGAACTGAACGCCACTCGGAAGGTGGATCAGCTCATAGATATCCGCCCCCTTCTGGGGCAAGATGGTCACCCGGAGATCCTTATTCTCTAATCGAATGGCACGATGACCGTTTAGCGTGGTGATCTCGAGCATTTTAGCCTGCTAAAACGTGATCGTCAAACCGCCATCTACCGTGATTACCTGACCGGTGATGTACGAAGCGTCTGGACCTGCAAGGAAGAAAAACACCCCTGCTAATTCTTCTGGCATGCCAGCCCGACGCAAGGGCAAATGATGTCCCTCAACATAGTTCTTCTTAAACCACTCGGAGTCCAGCTCATTCACGCCATCCACCACACTCATCGCCGTGCGCACAAAACCCGGCGCAATGGCATTAACGAGGATGTTCTTCTCAGCCAGCTCAAGAGCTAAACCGCGACAATATTGGTTGATGGCTGCCTTTGCCATAGCATAGGAGCTGGAGCCAACCTCCGCCCGCTCGCCATGAATGGAAGTGCAATGGATAATGCGTCCACCCTCTTTCATCCAAGGCACCGCCATGCGAGTCATATACACCGCACCGTTGATCATGATGTCGAAGGATTTTCGCCATTCCTCAAGGGGTGATTCGACCGCTTTGGCGGGGAAATAAACGCCGGCGATGTTGCAGAGGGCATCTAACTGGCCCCATTTTTGACCAATTGCCTCACCGATCGCCTCGGCTGTGGCCGGATCGCTGTAATCACCCGGCACAACGAGGTGTTCACCCGGTGGGAAGGTGGCGACAAGCTCCTGCAGCGTTTGTTCACGGCGGGCAGTTACGCAGACATCCCATCCTTCCTTGGCAAAGCGTTCAGCGGTCGCCAACCCGATACCCGACGAAGCTCCAGTCACGACAACTTTTTTGCGTTCGGTCATCTTATCCTCCATGACGATGTGAAATGAGTGTTTACCATCTGCGATTAATGGTTCAAATGATGGGTCAAGACCTCGCAGCCATCTTGGGTGACCAAGACGACATCCTCCAAGCGCACACCCAGCCCTTCATCGGGCAAGTAAATGCCCGGCTCGAGCGCCAACACCATGCCCGCTTGCAGGGTTAACTCGTTGTAGGGTACAATGCGCGGTTCTTCATGATAGGTTGTCCCTAAGCCATGCCCTGTATGGTGAGGGTAGATGGGATATCCTTTAGCCTCAATGTGTTGTCTCAGCAGCGAGTCCAAATCGCGCGCTTTGACTCCCGGTTTGACAGCCTCTAACCCCATTTCGAGGGTCTCTAGCACAACTTGATATATTTTCTTTTGGGACTCTGAAGGTTCGCCCACAAAATGCGTCGCAGCGTTATCTCCCCAATAGCCATCTAGGCGGGGTACAATATCCGCGATCACCGCATCCCCGGCTTGTAAGCGGTAATTGCCGGGTAATCCCCCAATTTCGGCCGTTCGTGCTCCGGCGACAAAATCGGCCAGCAAGGGCAAACGACCTCCCACCTGATGCTCCAAGCCAGCCTTCAATTGCCCCCAAACCTCGATTTCACTGAGTCCACCTTGCAAAAGGCGTTTGACGATTGCTTGGGCGGAGTCGGCAATTGCCAGCGAAGCGCGGATTTTTTGTAGTTCAACTTCGCTCTTTACCGCCCGCAGCAGCGGCAAGTCGTTATCCACAATCAGCCACTGATCGAATGGAACCGCCTGCATTAAGGTAGGGAACAAGCTTGCAGAAAGGAAATTTAACTCAACGGCTATGTTGCCGCTGAAGCTCTTAAGCGGTGCAATCAATTCCTTAAAAGCGTGCGCCTGATGATCAAATCCGAACACTGGCTCGTCAATGGTATAGGAAACATAATCACGGGTGGTAATGCCCATTGCCTGAGCAGCGGGGGATTCCATATCGGATAACAGAAGGGTAAAATGCCCCTCCCACCACAAACCGATGGCAGCTCCTCCTTCAAAGGGGCTCGGACCAGTTTGGATGGAAGGCGCATAGCCTGTTAGCCACGTTATGGTAGCGGGGTTGGTCAACAGCGCTGCCGAACATTGTTTTTCTTTGAGGGTTTCCTGAAGTCGGGCGAGGGAAATTTCGTTCATGCGGCTACTCTCCTGAAAGGGTGAACAAGGAAAAAAGACTGGCAACAATCTGTAAACGATTACAGAAATATCATAGCATAGAAAACATTCGTTGTCAATTCGCCTAGAAGTAAAAATTTTCTCGCTTGACCTATTGACGCAAGCTTTTTTCTGTGTTATAGTGAGATATGTAAACGTTCTCATATCGTCCTTTCGCTTTCCTTGTGTAGGAGTTGACCATGACCAAACCCAATGTTCACGCAGTACATCGTGACTGGGAACGACCATTTCCAGTTATTACCCACACCGAAGGCATCTATCTTTACGACGAAAACGGCAATCGTTATATCGATGGCTCAGGAGGCTCCTCAGTTGTCACCGCCATAGGCCACGGCGTGCATGAGATCGACCGCGCAATGTTCGAACAAGCGCAA
>CAKZNJ010000514.1 GCA_937129505.1 uncultured Anaerolineae bacterium
CAACAGCCTCTACGCTTGAGTTGAATCCGCAGTTCTCAGCTCAGGATTACCTGTTTGATGATATTTGCACTGCCTTAGCATGGTTGCGAAAAGACAAACCATCACCAAAGAGACTTCCAGAGCTAGAAAGGCATCTCATCCTTTCTCAAAATAATTTTCCCAACCTGCCATTTGCTCCAAAAATTCTCTTTCTAACCAACCTCCTTACCGAAGCAGGCATTCTCGATACCAACACCACACCGATTCCAGAGGCAACCCGCAGCCTACTTTCTTTGGGCAGATACGCCGCAATCCGAAAGCTGTTCGAGACATGGATAAAGTCCTCTTTGCAGAATGAACTAAAACAACTCGACCAGTTGGAATGCCTAGGGCAATGGGAAAACGATCCAACCCTTCCGCGATTGTTTTTAATGGAGCAGTTGAAAGGGCTAGAACCTAATTCTTGGTATGCAATTGATCAATTTATCGAATACATCCACAGCAGCTTTCCCGATTTCCAGCGCCCCGATGGCAGTTACGACGTATGGTTAATTCGCCGCCGTTCTGATGGGATGTTTTTACAAGGGTTTGAAAATTGGTATGCTGTTGAAGGGGAATTGCTGCGCTACTTGATCATAGGTCCCTTTCTTTGGTTTGGGGTTGTTGAACTGAGCTACAGCGCAGAAAATCCCGATCAGTACTTTTTCCGGTTAACTCCCCAAGCAGCCGACTTAATCCAGCATCCAGCGATCTCATCTCCAGAAATTAGCGAACCGCTGGAAAAGAAGCTCCAGATTCTCTCTTCAGGAATAATCACAATTCCGCGGCTGTTTCACCCCTCCATTCGTTACCAAATTGCCCGTTTCTGCGACTGGAAAAGTTACCAAAACAACAGTTATCTTTACCGGGTAACCCCTGCTTCTCTGCGTCAGGCTCGACAAAAAAATCTTAAACCACAACAATTGATCGGTCTTCTTCAAAAATACACCCAAACCTTTCCCCCTTTCATGAGTCAAGCAATCCGGCGTTGGGCAGGCCATTCTACAGAAATTCAGGTGCAACGATTATCCATCTTGCGAGTACGTTCTCCCGAAATCCTGAAGAAGGTTCAAAAGAGCCACGCCTCAAAGTACATTCAACAAATCCTCAACCCTACTACTGCCATCATCGCAGCCGGCAAAGAAGAGCGCCTTACAGAGCTCCTGTTATCGTTAGGTTTTTTGGCCGATATCGAACCATCCCCTCACCTTATGGATGAATTTTCCAAAAATCAGGAGAGATGACATTTTTCCACCCTTAGCTACCATTTAGGGCTTTTTTGCTTGGCGCTGCTGAAAACGCCGTACCACCCTGACCCACGCTGGTGTCGGCGATTGGGGTTTGGTTTTTTTATGGGTTTCTTTACTCAACAAGAAGGCAAAATCCTCAAAGAGAGCACCCAAAGGAGATTGCGGATCCGAATAAACCGGTGGTGATCCCATATTGATGGCTTTGACGATTTGTTCCGACGCATACGGGATCTGAAGGTCGATTGCCCGTCCTAGAGCTTTCTCGATATCGCTCCGCGTCAAACCGCCCTTTGGAAAAATCCAATTTTCCACTAAACGAATAATCTCTTTGGGATATTTTAGATTTTCAAAAACAGTCAGAGCACAAACAGCAGCCCTGACTCCTGCCAAATCAGGTGAGAGCAGTAGAATGATCTCATGACTGGCATCTAACCCGGCAAGGGTGACCTCATGGAAATCATGAGAAAGATCCAGCACAATATAAGGATATTGTTGACTTAAGAGTCTTAAGACATGGGTCACTTTATCCCCTGTAAGATACTCGTTCTGCTCAGGCTGGGGAGAGGAAGCCAGAATACGCACGCCGCTACTATGTTGAAGCAAAACTTCATTAATAAGAAGAGGTTCGATGTGCTCAATCGGTAATCGTCCGAGATTCCCCCATGACCTTCGATAGGGTAAATTAAACATTAAGGCCGACTGTCCGGCTGCCAATGCTAAATCCACTAACACAGTTGACTCTCCCCACAGGCTAGCCAACCCGCTTGCCAAATTGCTTGCTAGGGTTGAGACTCCTACCCCTCCCCGCAAAGAGAAAACACTGATGATTTTTCCATTTGCCTTAACTTCAACCTCCCCTTCGCTGATCTTGCGCCGCATCAGTGCCTTGACATGGGCAATGAGCTCATCTGGTGCAAAGGGTTTCGCCAAATAGTCGTCTGCCCCCGCATCAAACCCTTTGATTTTCTGCTCTACCGAGCTCAGGGAGGTGAGCATCATGACCGGCAAATTTGCGGTTTTCGGGTTTTTACGCAACGAACTGCACACTTGGTAGCCATCCATCTCCGGCATCATGACATCCAGAATCACTAAGTCGGGTTGAAATTCTTGCGCTTTCAAATACCCCTCTTTGCCATTGCTTGCAGTCAAGACCTCAAAGCCTTCCTTGCCCAAGGTAGCGACAACCAGTTTCAAGTTTAAGGGATCATCATCGACCGCCAAGATTTTTCCGCTCACGCTCAACTCCTCTCCAAATAAATCATAGCATTTTTTAGTGGAGTTGCCAATTATACAAGCTATCAATCCATGCTAAAATCTCCCAATATTTTACCGAATTTGTTTCAATGAAAGGGAATGTCCATGCCTGTTGCGCTTCTCTCTGTGTACGACAAACAAGGATTGGCAGATTTTGCCCAAAAACTCACCCAGCTAAACTACACTCTCTTGGCAAGTGGTGGAACAGCACAGCATTTAGCAATGTATCACATTCCTCATATCGAAATTTCTCGCTACACGCAATCCCCCGAAGTGTTAAAGGGAAGGGTTAAAACGTTGCATCCTGCTATTCATGCCGGAATCCTTGCTCGTCCAACAGAGGACGATTTTCAAGAGTTAAGCGCTCTAGGCTGGCACCCCATCGATATCGTTGTTGTCAATCTCTACCCTTTTGAACAAACCATAGCTAAGCCAAATTTAACCCTAGATGATGCAATTGAAAATATCGACATTGGCGGAGTGGCTCTTCTACGAGCAGCAGCCAAAAATTGGCAAAGGGTCACTGTATGTTGTGATCCC
>CAKZNJ010000515.1 GCA_937129505.1 uncultured Anaerolineae bacterium
CACCTTTCAGCAGAGAATGTTGGGGGTCAATGTCGGGGTCTGGCAAGACGATGTCCGCTTTAAGGGCGTTGCTACTTTGGATTTGTTGAGGCAAGAAGAACGTCAGCGGGTTCGCCTCTGCCCCGCTCCTCTGGTGGAAGGTGCTGTTGCTGCGGCAGCTCAAATCGCCGTGGGGGCAGACTTGGATACAGCTTTTCAGGAAGCACTGAAGTCTTTGCTACCCAAACAGAATCATTTGAGATTGCCTACCGAACAGACTCAGCCTACTCTATCCTTAGTTTCCACGTTATCGCCACAAGAAGAGCGCTCGGTTATTGTCCGTCTCGAAAATCCGCATGGCTTACATGCCCGACCCGCCACTCAGCTCATGCAAACCGCAGCTCGTTTTGACGCTCAAGTGTGGGTTGTTAATCTGGATCGTCCTGCAGCAGCGGCAATGGCTGGAAGTTTAAACGCCTTACTTGCCCTAGGAGCGCTGCAGGGGCATCGCTTGCAGTTAACCGCGCGGGGACGACAGGCAGATGAAGTCCTAACCGCTTTGCAGAGCCTGATCGAAGAATGGGGCAGGAAAGTGCCAACTCAGGTTCACCTCCCTACGCCTCCTGCGCCAGATACAAGCGCAACGATTTCCCCAGACCAACCAAGTGGTGGAGCCATCAAGGGCATTCCCATAGCGGAAGGATTTGCGGTCGGTCGCTTGCACTTTTTCCGACCCACTGTGGTTGACCTGACCGCTGTACAAGCTGCAACCCCTCATCAGGAATGGCATAAACTTCAGGTGGCGATCGAAAAAGTGGAAAGAGACCTTCAAATTCGTTATGAACAGCTCATAACCCATCTTAGTGAAAATGAAGCAGGGATTTTACAAGCCCATAAGCTGTTTCTCAGAGACCCTCTTCTGCTTGAAAGCGCCCATCAATTGATTTTCGAAGAAAAGCTGAGCGCTGCGATGGCTTGGAAACAGGCATGCGAGCAGGGCGTTGGTTCACTGCAGGAAATGGAAGATGCCTATTTTCGTCAGCGGGTGGTGGATATGTTGGATGTCAGTGCGCAGGTCGTTGCACACTTGGTTGGAGTGCTGGTAGCGCCACTCCAATTGCACCAGCCTGCGATCTTAGTGGCTGATGAGCTCACTCCCAATCAAGTGGCAGAGTTTGATACCCAAAAGGTCTTGGGAGTGATTATGGTCGGTGGAGGCGCTACCTCCCATAGCGCCATCTTATTGCGCGGTTTGGGAATTCCTGCCGTTGGGGGCGTTGATCTATCTCCTTGGGGGCTTAAAGATGGCGATTGGGTGGGGATCGATGGGGAAGCCGGCTGGGTCTGGCTACAGCCCAGCGCAGAGAGAAGAGCAGAGCTAGAAGCTCGATCTCGCAATTGGAAGGAAGTGCGCCTCCAGCTCGTGGAGAGCGCTCAACGGCTTGCCCAAACCAAAGACGGCTTTCGAGTTGAGATCGCAGCAAATGTGGGCAGCCTAGCTGAGGCTCGCCTTGCTAAGCAGAGTGGAGCGGAAGCGATTGGAGTTTTACGCACCGAATTTTTGTATCAAAATCGCCTTCAACCTCCAGAGGAGCAGGAACAGTTTCAAGTATATTGTCAAGTCGCTGAGTTGATGCAATCCCGACCGGTGGTGGTGCGCAGCTTGGATATTGGGGGGGATAAATGTCCGGCATATTTATCGTTACCTGTGGAAACGAACCCCTATCTCGGTTTGCGGGGCATCCGCGTTTCGTTGCGTTACCCCCAGCTCTTTCTTTCCCAAATCCGAGCGGTACTGCGCGCCGCTGCCCTGTATCCGCTTCGGTTATTGTTGCCAATGATAGCCACGTCAGAGGAATTAGAACAATCCAAAGGGTTTCTCCGCCAAGCCCACCAAGCGCTTAGCGAGGAGGAACTTGCTCATTCCTATCCCATCCCTCTCGGAATCATGGTTGAAACTCCGGCGACCGTTTTCCTGGCTGAGCAATTGGCAGAACAAGTGGACTTTTTCAGCATTGGGACGAATGATCTCACCCAATATACCTTTGCTGCCGAGCGGGGCAATGCGGACTTAACTGAGTATAGCGACGCGCTTCATCCAGCCATTTTGCGTCAAATACAACAGGTGGCTTTGGCGGCGCACCGTTGTGGCAAACCCGTAGCGGTGTGCGGGGAAGTAGCCAGTCAAGCTGAGGCACTGCCGCTTTTAGTTGGTTTGGATGTGGATGAACTGAGCATGAATCCCAATGCCATTCCGCACCAGAAATCCATTCTGACTCAAATTGATCGCTCGACGGCAAGCGCTCTTGCCCAACAAGCGCTGCGCTGTGATACGGCGTCGCAGGTGCGTGAGCTGGTGAGGGATTATCTGGCGGAGAGGGGTGTTGAGGTCGGCTCGACGCAACGGAAGAGTTAGGGAGCGAAGAGGCGCGGTTTGACCCCCTAATGTCAACGGGTTATGTCGACCGCCCTGTCGGGTGTCCTGTTGAACGCAGTTTTTCCATCTCATGTCGAATAAAGTGACTCCCTCGTGTTATTTCGAACGCAGTTAGAAAATCCTGAGGAAAGATTCCTCAGTCGCTGGCGCTCGTTCGGAAGGACACCGACTTCGTGTCATGTTGAGACAAGCTCATGACGCGGGAGCGTCACTTGACGGAGAAATAACATGTAATGCTTACCCGTGAAGACGGCGAGGCTAGGCTTTCTTCTCTCGCCATCACCCTCTGCGTAAAGATGTTATGAGTAGGTGGGCACATGACGCTTGTGCGTCACTTGATGAGGGAATAACATGAATTCCAGACAGCTTCCGAGCAGGCAAGTTAGGCTCAGTATGGATTTTGTCTTTTTCCAACAGCCCCAGCACAATGATGTCATGAGTAGTAGTATAATTTGTCATATCGTTGCACTTCCATAAGTCCTTCCAATCGGAGAGGTGCCGGAGTGGTTGAACGGGGCGGTCTCGAAAACCGTTGTGGGTCTTGTATCCACCGTGGGTTCGAATCCCACCCTCTCCGCAGATGATAAGGTTTTCAAAGATAGCTTAGTGTGCATCTCCCTGCCAGACTTGATCGTACTGGCAGGAAAATTGTCAAAGTGCAAGAGGGTTGCGATCCGGATCGCTCAGGGTGAGCTGGGCGATCTCGCTTTTAAAGCTCGTATCCGCCGAGGAAGCTGACTGGTAAGACTTCTGCGCCTTGCAGGATTTCCACTTTATCTTATACCGTCAAATAGGTGAGCTAGGCGTCAATTTTGACAGCGTCTATCCTATCCGAATAACGTTTCTTATGAAAAGACCATCACACTTTACCTAGTGGAACGAAGGTTTCTCAGGGCATTAGATCCATCGCATCCTGAAGATGGTCGAGCAGTTTGCTTATTAATGGACTTAATAGGTCTTGTATGTGTGATAATTTTCAGATAGGTTGCATGATCTAATCGCATTATTGCAAGGTATGGTTTGTCCGACCTGTTCATAGATATCTATTGCCTCCGAATCGTGACAGAGCAAGGAGATACACAAGAACACCAAGCCGTTCGTCAAGTTGTGTTCGGCGTTTGAAAAAGAACAACGGTTTCCAAAGAGCCGCGACCCGTTCAAGCCTGGGGAGAAACAAGCGGCGCGTAAATTCTGAGCACACGCGCAAAAGAATGGCAACTGCGGACAACGGCATGGCAGGGCGGAAACCTACATCACGAGAAACCACGTGGGCGGTGTGACACTCGGCGTCACTCCTGCGAGACAGGAGGGCGTGGCTTGCAGCGTGAGATCGTGCAGGCAAGTTGGCAAACCAAAGGCACATCTTCCGCCGCGTCAAGCAATGCTGTCAGCAAGCAGCCCCAAAAGACATTATGTCAAGCAATCCGGGGCGAAGGCTGAAAGCAGGTGTGAGCGTTGTCTGAAGCGGGAATCGCTTGAGCCAGTGTGCCTCCTGCAAACACGGGATAGCGCAGGGCAACAAGGTCACCTAGAAAAGCAGGGCGCTGGCTAACAAGCGGTTGCAGCAGACATGCTCTGCTTTGCGCCGCGTTAGGCTGAACCGCATGCCATTGAGCGCTTTGTCAAAAAGCGATGGGCGATGACGCGCATGGTGAGAGCAGTTTCTATCGAGCAAACCTCAAAGGAGTAATCGTATGAAATCCTTAACTGCAGGCTCTGTTTCTGGTTGTCTCATCTGGTTGCTAGGTTTCATCGTCGTAGCGCCTTGTTTGATTTCTGTCGCTACTTTCGCTGGTGGTTTATCCTCCGCCTTTCTAGCCGAACCTATCGCCCGCCTCTTTGAACCCTATCTGTGTCCTGACAACAGCAAGGCGGAAATTGTCTATTCCCTAATCCACCGTTTCTCCGTAAACATCGAGATGCAATGCGTGAATGCGAATGGGAGCATTGTGAGAGGGTTAAGCCCAGACTACGCTTATTACTGGATAGGGTTGCTGATGGTGGGAAGCTTGGTAGTGTCAGGATTGCTGCCTTTGCTATTAGCTGCCCCATTAGGTGCACTCGTCACCCGTTCCGCGCATCGCTCCCGAGGAGCTAATCTTTGATGATGTTACGCAGCAATGTCGTTTTGGTCTATTCGATTTTGAGCAAAGGAGTTTGATCACGAAAAACGGTATCTGTCCAAAGTGCAATTCGGCAAGTGTGTACTCAAAATTGAACGGTCTCGGGTTTGGCGATAGCGATGGGGTATTCGTCTATACCAGTAGGCTGACACGCCGCTCATCCACCCTCGCATTGGTGTGTAGCACCTGCGGTTACTTCGAGAACTATATCGCTGACCCTGGCAAGTTAGCCGAAGTGGCGAAGACTTGGCAACAAGTTCCCGTGACCAAACCGTAGAGTTTCAGGCGTTTGGCCGCCGCCAACCAGCGCCTCCAGCGGCGAACAAAAAGCGCCTTACCTTGTATTCCGAGAGCACCACCCAGACCGCGCTTCCAATTGACGCCGCTCCGCTGCGCAGGTGAAGCGCAGGCCGTTGAAACTGTCGAAAAAGTCCCTTTGCAAAAATTTAACTTTGTAATGTGGGACAAAAACCACAAAATCCGCCAGCTTTTTTGCGTCCGACACAGCATTTAGGCGGTTTTTAAGCCAAAAGTGGGAGATTTTTGATGGGAATTTGCAAACAAAGGGTTTTTCGACAGTCTCGTTGGGCGCATTTGTATGATATGATAGTAAATCACAATGAAAGTTTGTCTTATTCCATTGAAAATCGAAGTGAGAAAGCCTGCTGAAAATTTGCGGCGGTTTGAAACCAGGCTGGCGGAAATAGCCGCTTACCAGCCAGACTTGGTTTGTCTGCCCGAGTGCACCTTTACTGGATATTTGTATGAAGTGCAAGATTTTGAAAAATATGCAGAACCAATTTTTGGCTACGCTACCTCTATCGTATCCAAATTAGCCCAAAAATACCAATGCTATATTTGCTTTGGGATGTTGGAAAAAGCCAAGGAAGGCTTTTATAGTTCAGCTGTTCTGATGGATAGACTGGGTCAAATTGTCCATGTTCATCGAAAAATCATTGAACAGCCTCCCTTTCGTGTAGGCAAGGAAGTGAAAACCATCGCCACTGAGTTTGGCAGAATCTGTGTGCTGTTATGTGGTGATTTATTTGATGATGAGGTAAAAGCCAGGGTAAATCCGGAAACCGATCTGTTGATCGTGCCGTTGGCACGGGGTTTTGATGGGAAATCGCCCGATTTAGAAAGATGGTTGAATGAAGAGCGCCAAGGGTATGTAGAAGAAGTCAAAAAGGTCGGTAGAACTGCTTTGATTGTCAATTCTCTAGAAGATACGTCCCTACCGGAAGCGTCATTTGGCGGAGCGATGGTAATCAATTCAGACGGTCAAGTTTTGGCAGAGTCAGAACACGGAACAGATAAGGCTTTGATTTTCCAGTTAGTCTTAGATATTCCAAATGGCGGTTAACATGCGCCTGCAACTAACGCAACTTCGTTGGCGCTAAGCAACGTGGCTGAACCCGACTATCGCACTATAAACCGCTTGCCGGATTAGAATTTGACAGAGAAACAATCAAATCCGTCAACTTCATGCTATAATGCGCGCTGCGATGAACTTTTTGGTCACCGGGGCGGCAGGCTTTCTCGGATCAGCGTTAGCTAACCAACTGGCGCGCGAGGGACACGAAGTGCGCGGCTTAGACGACCTCTCCACAGGAGACCCAGCCGCACTCTCGCCAGATGTCCATTTTACGCGCGGCGATGTCAACGACCGGCCAAAATTGTGGACCTTATTGCAAGATGTGGATTGTGTCTACCACCTTGCTGCGCGGGTTTCAGTTCAAGAGTCAGTTCTTTACCCGCGCGAATATAACGCCGTTAACGTCGGCGGCACGGTCAGCCTCATGGAAGCAATGCGCGATGTAGGGGTACGGCGCGTGGTCTTGGTCTCTTCGGGGGCTGTCTATGGCGATCAAAATACTCAACCCCTTCGTGAAGAGGTCAAACCCAATCCACGCTCGCCCTATGCGGTATCCAAACTCGCCGCCGAATACTACGTCCGCACGATCGGTGACCTATGGGGCATTGAAACGGTCTGTTTGCGGGTCTTTAATGCCTACGGGCCTGGTCAGCGCTTGCCGGCTTCTCACCCACCAGTGATCCCCTATTTCCTCCGTCAAGCAGTCCGAAACGGGACAATTGTCATCCACGGCGAGGGCGTTCAGACGCGAGATTACATCTACATTGATGATGTCGTGCGGGCAATGATCGCTGCTTCTACCGCGCCGGATGTCAACCACCAGATCCTGAATATCGGCAGCGGACGCGAAACCAGTGTGCGTGAACTGGCTCGATTGGTAATGAAGCTGACCAATTCTGACGCCGAGATCATCTACAATCCGCGCACCGATGCGGGCGTCTCACGCATGTGCGCTGACATCAGTCGCGCCAAGGAAAAACTCACCTTTCAACCGCGCGTATCTCTCGAAGAAGGGTTACGCCTGACGCTGGAGAAAGACCCCCTGTTCCGCAAAGAGCCTATTCGCATTAGCAGTTGATCCATGCTTCAGGAACAATGTTCGCCCCTTCCACGAGCGTTCTTTGAACGCCCGACTCTGCTCGTTGCGCAGCAACTGTTGGGAATGCGTCTCATGCGCATCGAAAACGGACAACGTTTGAGCGGGATCATCACCGAGACCGAAGCCTATATTGGAGAAGAAGATCAAGGTTGTCACGCTCGCGCAGGCATGACGCCGCGCACCAAAGTGATGTATGGGCCGCCAGGTCATGCATACGTGTACTTCACCTATGGGATGCATTGGCTGCTCAACTTTGTCACCGAGCGGGATGGGTTTCCCGCGGCGGTCCTGATTCGCGCTGTCTTGGTCGAAGAAGGGCGTGAGTTGGTCGCCCAACGGCGCAATGGACAACCCCCTCATTTATGGACGAATGGGCCCGCCAAGCTGTGTAAAGCGTTCCATATCGATGGAAACTGGAATGGATACGACCTTTGCCAGCCCAACGCCCTCCTCTATGTGGAAAGTTCTGCCGATGGTGGCCCAATCCGACCCCTCAGCGTGACCACTACCCCGCGTGTGGGGTTAAATACTGTACAGGAACCATGGCGCAGTATCCCATGGCGCTTTGTCGGCTCCTCCGCTAGTGCATCCGCCACAGGTGAGCGGGAGCTTCCTGAACAATCACGAACTTGGAGGTAGCAATGGGTCTCTTAGACGGCAAAACAGCTCTCATCTTTGGGGTTGCCAACGACCGCTCAATTGCTTGGGGGATTGCCCAGGCTTTTGCCCGTGAAGGGGCGCATTTGGGCATCAGCTATGCGGGAGAAGCTTTGGAACGCCGTGTGCGCCCGCTAGCGGCTCAAGTCGGCTGCGATTTTGTAGAGCCGTGTGATGTGGCCTCTGACGAGCAGATTCAAGGCATTGCTCAATTAGCAGCCAAGCATTTCGGTAAGATTGATATTCTTGTCCATGCAATTGCCTTTGCCAATCGCGACGAATTAAGCGGACCTTATTACAACACTTCAAGAGGCGGCTTCCATCTGGCGATGGATATCAGTGTCTATTCTTTCACCGCTTTAGCAAAAGCCCTTCAACCTTACATCCCTGCCGGCGGTTCTCTGCTCACTCTCACCTACTATGGCGCCGAAAAAGTTGCGCCGCACTACAACGTGATGGGAGTTGCCAAAGCGGCTTTAGAAGCCTCGGTTAGATACTTAGCTTACGATTTCGGTCCTCAGCAAGTACGCGTCAATGCCATCTCCGCCGGCCCAATTCGCACGCTTGCTGCGGCGGGTGTCTCGGGCTTCAAGGATATGTATAAACGCTATGCCGAGATCGCCCCTCTTCATTCCAATGTCACCATCGAAGATGTCGGAAATGCTGCGGTTTTCCTCTGCTCCGATTTAGCCTCCAAAACAACCGGTGAAGTCCTATTTGTCGACTCAGGGTACAATATTCTTGGTATCCCTGAAGTGATTGACTGAAAAGCCAATGTTCCGCAAACGAGAAGAACCATCGCTAGCAGCCCTACAACCCCAAGCTCCGGTTGAACGGATTAACTCTGTCTTAGGCAGCGGCATTAGCTGGAAAGGATCCTTGAGTGGAAGCGGTGGCTTGCGTATCGAAGGCGCCTTTGACGGCGATATCGCTTTGCGCGGCATGGTCGTGGTAGGGGAAAGCGGGCGGGTTACCTGTGAGCAACTGCGCGCCAATACCGTAATCATTGCCGGGATGGTAAAGGGAAATATAACCGCCGAAAAAGTAGAGATTCGAAGCACCGGACGAGTTTGGGGAGATGTGGTAACTGCCACCTTTGCGACCGAGGAAGGCGCTTTTTTGCGCGGCCAAATCCGCATGGAGGAAAAGATCGAATTAGGTCTGGACTCGCTGCCCGATCCAACCCGCATCGCCGAAGAGAACCTTCCCCAGACCAACCTAGACACGCAGTGAATGGGGACGAATTGCAAGGGTGCTTACAGCCACCATGAGGGATTGATTTTAGAAGTGAGGAAAGTATGACCAAAATCCTAGTCGTTGATGACGAACCCCTAATTATCGAATCGCTGGTCTATTCGCTAGAGCGGGAAGGTTTTCAAGCTAAAGGCATCGGAGATGGTTCGCTGGTTCTCGAGACTGTTCAGGAATACCAACCCGATTTGATTGTGCTGGATATTCTGCTCCCCGGCCTAAATGGCATTGAAGTTTGCAAACGCCTGCGCGCCGAAAGCACGATCCCGATCATCATGCTGACCGCTCGCGGGGACGAGCTAGATCGTGTGCTAGGCTTGGAGGTGGGGGCGGATGACTATCTCCCCAAGCCGTTCTCGTTCCGCGAGTTATTAGCCCGCATCCGCGCTTTGCTCCGCCGGGTAGAGATGGATCGCTATTACCCCCCTGTAACCGAGATCGCTATTGGCGATCTGCATTTAGATCTCTCCGCCCATCGTCTGCTCAAAAAAGGACAAGAAATTGAGCTCTCTGTCCGCGAGTATGACCTTTTATCCTTCCTGATGCGAAATGCCGGCCGAGCGATGAGCCGCCAAACGATTTTATCTCAGGTATGGGGTGAGGAATGGATTGGCGATGAACGCACCCTCGATGTGCACATTCGCTGGATTCGCTTGAAAATCGAAGATGATCCTGCCTCACCCGTCTACATTCAAACGGTACGGGGTTATGGTTATCGTTTCATCGGAGCTGAGGAAGTGGAATGACCCGCCTTTTCCCTCGTTCGCTTCGGCAACGGTGGTGGCTACTCATTGCCCTTGTATGCATTTTCACGCTGGTCCTTGCCCTCGGTCTAGAGCGCTATTGGGTCAATTCGCTGCAAGGTGACGCTCTAACCGATCCCCGTTTTTGGATCGTTCTGAGCCTATGCCTCTTTCTTCTGTTAGCTCTATCCTTCTGGCTTTCCCGCCGTTGGCTACAATCGATCACTCAAATTCCAACCGAAGCGATATCAATCCGCAAGGACACGACCGCTGCAAGCGATCCATATCTCGAAGAAGCAGAACAGATTCTGGGATTATTGCTTGCTCACCAAAAACAGAATGAAGAAGAAATGACCCAGCTGCGCAATTTTGTCGCCAACGCCAGCCATGAGTTGCGAACGCCGTTGACGACCTTAAAGCTGCGCGTGGAAGCTTTGCAGGATGGCGCAATGGATGATCGCGCGTTGGCGAACAAATTTCTGAGCGAAATGGAAAGCGAAATTGACCATTTGAGCCACCTGGTAGCAGATATGTTAGATCTATCGCGCATCGAAGCCACCAAAGACACCCTGCCGCTAACCGACGTTAACTTAAGCAGAGTGGTTTCAGAGGTGTGCGAGGCTTTTCACGTCCGAGCAGAAAAATCTGAAATTCAAATCCAAGTTGAAGCGCAGAAAGACTTGCCTACCCTGCGAGGGGTTGAAGACCAAATCCGTCGCCTAGTGTATAACTTGATCGACAACGCCATCAAATATACACCGAATGGCGGTTGGGTTAAAGTTCGCCTAACTCAGCAATCCCCTGCCAGCCCATTGGTGCTGGAAGTCGAAGACAATGGCTTTGGCATACCGCCCAACTATCTACCCCATATCTTTGAACGCTTCTATCGCGCTGAAGCTACACGGCCGCGCTACGGCACCTCTCGCGGCAGCGGCTTAGGGTTAGCCATTGTCAAAGCCATTGTCGATTCCCATGGCGGTAAAATTACTGTTCATAGCGAAGTAGGCAAAGGGAGTCTTTTTCGCGTCGAGTTTCCCTCCTCTTAGCGGCAGCTTGTTTCAAAAAACCATCCTAAACCCATTCCTCCCGCTCACTTTCCCTTCCAATTTGGGGCTCTCTTCTCAATAAAAGCCTGCATGCCCTCTTTTTGATCCTCAGTGCTGAAAAGAAAATAAAACA
>CAKZNJ010000516.1 GCA_937129505.1 uncultured Anaerolineae bacterium
ATTTCAGACTGTTCCGAGACTGAACTAATTATACGCAATATTTGTGCCAGACGCACGGCCGAATACATCCAGTTGAGACTCGCGTAGCGAGGCCATCGGTCAGACGCAGGCTAACGCCAACGTCGGCGGGCCCGCCCGATTTCGATCGCTTTGAGCAGTTGTTGGAAGGGGCGATCCGCCGCATCCCTATTTTAGAGAATGCCGAGATGCTTAAGCTGATCTGCCATCCCGGCGCGTACTCCCCCGATTGTCAGCCGATGATCGGTCCGATGCCGCAAGTGCGGGGGATGTGGATGGCATGTGGCATGTCGTTGAACGGCTTTGGCGGCGCCGGCGGCATCGGCAAGATTATGAGCGAATGGATTATTGATGGCGAACCCTCTCTGGATGTTTATACCTTCAAAGCCAGCCGCTTTGGCAATTACTACACCAGCTATTACTACACCACCGAGCGCACTCGCGAAGGGGTCAAGTATTATTATCGTCTGAAATTCCCCAACGACGAGAACGAATGGGCGCGACCGCATCGTGTATCGCCGCTGCATCACCGTCTACAAGAGTTAGGCGCGGTGTTCGGGGAAAAGTTTGGCTGGGAGCGGGTAAACTACTTCCAGCCGGGGCAGGAAAGCCGGCGCATGGGCGCCGATCAACGCAAATGGGGCTGGGGCAAGCCACCGTATTTTGAACGTTTGCGAGTCGAGCACACTGCGGCGCGAGAACGGGTGGCGATCTTTGACTTCACTTCCTTTGGCAAGATTGAATTGCGCGGTCCTGGAGCTTTACCGTTGTTGCAGCGGGTTGCCGACAGCAACATTGACCGTCCTATCGGCAGCGCCATCTACACCCAGTTTCTCAATAAACGGGGCGGCGTAGAAGCAGATTTGACCGTTACCCGACTAGGCGAAGAGCATTTCTGGGTGATTACGGGTTCATCCTTTATTGCCAACGATTTAGCTTGGCTGCGTATGCATCAACAGCCAGAAGACGGCCAATTGGAAATCCGCGATATTACCACTGAGTGGGCGTGCATCCCCTTGTGGGGTCCCAAAGCGCGCCAGACGCTCTCCAAAGTCACAGCGAGCGATGTCTCCAACGAGGCGATACCTTACCTGCAGGCGGCTTGGATTGACATCAACGGTGTAAACGTCCTTGCCCAGCGGGTGAGCTACATCGGCGAGATGGGCTGGGAGTTGTATGTGCCCTGGGAGCGCGCCTTGCCGGTGTGGGATCTGCTCTGGGTAGCCGGTCAAGAATTCGGTATTGAACCTTGCGGCTACAAAGTGGCTGACTGCCTGCGCTTAGAGAAGGGCTATCGCTATTTCACCGGCGATGTCACCCCGCGCGAAAATCCCTACGAGGCAGGGCTGGGCTTTTGTGTCGATCTCGACAAAGGCGAGTTTATCGGCAGAGAGGCGCTGGTCAAAGCCAAACAGGCTGGCATCCAACGCAAACTGTGCACCCTGACGCTCGCAGGGGACGATTGGCTGCCAGTTTACGGCGGCGAAGCGCTGTATCTGGATGGAAAGGTGATCAGCCGGGTGCGCAGTGGCGGCTATGGGTTTACGGTCGGCAAAAATATCATTTACGCCTACCTGCCGATTGACCTTGCCAAAGCTGGGAACACGTTCGAAGTTGAATTGTTCGATCAGCGGGTTGCGGCAGTCGTGGGAGCGACAGTATTGGTAGATGCGAAGGGTGAAAAGTTGCGTGCATGATGGTGAGGAACTGCTTTCAAGGAGGTCCTAATCGTGAGCCACCGCTAGGGGCGAAGCAGTCCAGCAACAAGCCGGGCTGCTTCGCCGGGCTCGCGTTGCGTCTGGGAGAGTCAAATTATTTCAGGGCGGTTCGCATCCCTTGAAGAACCGCGAAAAAGCAAAAAATTAATCTTAACGGTAAAGGAGAACAGCAATGAGCGTATTTACTGACCAAGAAAAACAAACTTTGCGACAATATATTCAATCTCGGCCGCCGGGATACGGGTTACCGCGCCCTTTTTACCATGATGAATTGGTCTATCGGGCCGATTTGGAGGTATTCTGGCGAAAAGGGTGGTTGTTTGCGGGCCATGCCTGCCAAATTCCCAATCCAGGCGATTATTTTCTCTACGAGGTGGATACCGATTCGATCATCATCGCCCGCGGGGACGATGGGGCAGTGAAAGCCTTTCACAATGTTTGCCGCCA
>CAKZNJ010000517.1 GCA_937129505.1 uncultured Anaerolineae bacterium
ATGACATATGCTGTGCCTTTCTATATTAGTGAACCCATCGCTTATTATCCGATTCTGGGTAACGCTGGCTGGTATATCGCCGGCACAGTGGGTAACGGCTCAAACTTGCGCGTCCCTTGTGCAGCTGTCGCTCAAGAGGTAGCCGGCGTCAAAGAAGGAACACGAAAAGGTGAGCTGGTCGCTGCCATTGGCGTCTCGACCTCGGCGTTGATCAGCATTCCGGCCATCTTGGTTGGCGCATTGATGATCAACTACATCCAGCAATATTTCCCGGCGTGGTTGCTGGACGCGTTTAATAAATTCCTGTAGCCGGCGGTTTTCGGTGCAGTATGGGGGGAATTTATCCTGCGCGGCTGGAAATACCTACCCATTGCAATCCTGCTCGCCTATATCCCCATGGCGCTCAAAGTCCCCGCAGCGTGGAATATCATTATCTGTGTCCTTGGGACAATGATTGCGGGGTGGGCAATGCTGCGCTACTTCAAGATCAAGGCATAGCTCATTTCTAAGGCGAAGGAGAGCGGAAAACTTTATCCACTTCCCCTCTCCTTCCCTGTCTGGAGATGGCATCTGCTCAAACTCAGAAAGCCTCATCCGAATCATAGTTTGACCCAGAATACCCTTCCTGGTTAGCCTTTTGGGTAGGATAATGCAAGCACTTTTCCGAATTTCAAAATTACCAACGCAGAGAAGGAGCAAAAAGCATGGAGATTCAGCAGATCTTTTCGAAAATTTCCGCCGATGAAATCGCTCGACTGACCAGCAATCTAGTGCGCTTCGATACCACCAATCCCCCCGGCAACGAACACACGGCTGTCGAATACATCGCTCATTATCTCAAGCCGTATGGTTTTGAACTCACTTTCCTTGAACACGAACCCCAGCGTGCTACCCTGCTCGCCCGCTTGAAGGGAAAAAGCCAGCGTGGAGCCGTAGTCTTCAATGGACATGTAGACGTTGTCCCAGTTGGTGCGGGAACGTGGCAACATCCCCCCTTCGAAGGAGTGATTGAGCAAGGGAAGGTGTGGGGCCGTGGCTCGGCGGATATGAAAGGGGGAGTGGCGGCGATGATGGTAGCTGCCAAAGCCATTGCCCAAGCGCAGTTGCCCCTAGAAGGCGATCTGATTCTCACTGCCACAGCGGGAGAAGAAGTGAATATGCTGGGTGCCCGTTCCCTAGCCCAATTGCCTGAAGCGCAGCATTGGCAAGCGGTGATCATCTCCGAACCCACCTCCAATCAGCTTGGTCTGGCAGAGCGAGGGGTCTTTTGGCCCGAAATCACCACCTACGGAAAGACTGCTCATGGCTCCACCCCCGAACTCGGCATCAACGCTGTGATGATGATGGTCAAATTGCTGAGCGAATTGGAAAAACTAGAGATCCCTTTTCAACCTCACCCAGTTCTAGGAAATTTCACCCGCAGCGTCAACACGATTCAGGGAGGAGTCAAAGTCAATGTGGTGCCAGACCAATGTTCTGTCATGGTGGACATGCGCACCCTGCCCGGTCAAGACCATGCTCAGCTTCTCGGCTTATTAGAGAATTTCCTCGCCCAGCTGGAAAAGCAAATCCCTGCTTTCAAGGCTTCGATTCGACTGACCTACGAACTGCCCCCCGCAGAGACACCCCTCAATGCCCCTGCGGTTCAGAGATTTCTCTCGGCAGCGAAAAACCATGCCGGTGTAGAAATCCCGATCATCAAGGTGCCCTTTGCTACCGAAGCCGCCATCTTAGTGCCCGCTTTACACGTGCCAACGCTGATTATCGGACCCGGCGATCCTGCCCTAGCCCACCAGCCCAACGAGTACGTCGAAATCGAAGCAATGCAGCGAGCTGCCTGCCTCTATACTGCAGCCGCAATCGAGATGTTGAGCCCCGAAAATCCTCCCGCCACTTAGCCGATGTAGAGTTCCGGGAACTGTCCCTCAGCAGCACTGGCCCTCAGGCTGCACTCCATCCTCGGCACAGGCATCCTCCTCAGTAATGCCCTAAGAGGGGCTATGCTATAATAGCACTGCTCTGTGAGAGAAGAACCGATGAGTTTTCGTGACTTAAGAGATTTTATCCACGCTTTGGAAGAGCGCCAGGAGCTCGTGCGGGTTAAACTGCCGGTCTCACCCCATCTAGAGATCACCGAAATCGTCGATCGCGTTTGCAAGGGCAAAGCCAAGCGCAATGTGGCTTTGCTGTTTGAGAACGTCACTGGCTATGAGATGCCTGTCCTGATCAACGCTTTTGGCTCCGCTCAGCGAATGGCGTTGGCATTGGGGGTCGAAAATTTAGACAAATTGGGGCAGAACCTAGGCAAATTGATTGACCCTCGTTTGCCCAATTCGCTGCCCGAAATGATGGTGCGCGGCAAAGATTTGCTGAAAGCGCTCAAATCCGTTGGCTTAGGACCGAAAAAAGTGCGCCGCGCTCCCGTGCAACAGGTCATCTTACGAGATGAGCAAGCCACATTGGATAAGATTCCCATCCTCAAATGTTGGCCTGAAGATGGCGGTGCGTTCATCACCCTGCCGCAAGTGATCACCCGCGATCCCCAAAGCGGTCAGCGCAACGTGGGGATGTATCGCTTACAAGTAGTGGAAGAGCGCACCCTGCTGGTGCACTGGCAACGGCACAAAGGTGGCGCCGAACACCAGCGCATTGCCCAAGCCCAGCGAAAGCCATCCATTCCCGCTGCCGTGGTCCTGGGGGGTGATCCAGCCAGCATCTGGTGCGCTTCTGCCCCTTTGCCACCCAATATCGATGAATATCTGTTGGCGGGTTATCTGCGGGGCGCTCCAATAGAATTTGTGGACTGTGTCACCCAACCGCTCGAAGTGCCCGCCCAAGCAGAAATTGTCATCGAGGGTTTCA
>CAKZNJ010000518.1 GCA_937129505.1 uncultured Anaerolineae bacterium
CGGTCCAAACGCCAGGGATAGAGGTGCCGCATTGGGGACATTTTCCCTCTGCCGTAATCTGGTATTGGTAGATGGTGTAACCAGTGCGACCGACCAGCAGGGTTTTACAGTTGGGGCAGAAGGTGCTTTCGTAATCACCTACCCGACCGGGCAAGTTGCCAGCATAGACATAACGCAAACCTGCTTCCTGTCCGATTTCCGCCGCCCGTAAAAGGGTGCGGCTCGGTGTAGGCGGAGGCTCGATCATCTTGTAATCAGGGTGAAAGGCAGTGATATGCCAAGGGATGTCTGCGGATACGGAGACGATGAAGCGGGCGGCATCCATCAGCTCATCCGTGCTATCGTTGAAGCCGGGGATCACCAAGGTGACGATTTCGACCCAAAAGCCCAGCTCGTGGGCTAGGCGAATGCTATCGAGCACGTGATGCAACACTCCACCCAGACGACGGTAGTGGCGATCCTGCATCGTTTTGAGATCGATCTTATAGCCGCTGACATAGGGGCGCAAGTACTTTAGTACTTCTGGGGTGGCATTGCCATTGGAGATATAAACACACTTCAATCCTGCTTGCACAGCTTGCCGAAAGACTGCTACTGCCCATTCGGAGGTGATCAGCGGCTCATTATACGAGGAGGCGACAACCTCGGCGCCACTCTCTAACGCCAATATGAGCATCTGCTCTGGCGAAGCCTTGCGGACGTAGGACGCTGCTAGATTGGATGCTGGATCACGCAGAAATTGAGAGGCGAGGTGGTTCTGACAGAAGGAACAATGAAAATCGCACCCCAACATTCCGAAAGTCAAAGCATCGCTCCCGGCGAGGAAGTGAAAGAACGGCTTTTTTTCAATGGGATCAACTTGCAAGCCAGAGACATAACCGAAGGGCACCCGCAGTGTCCCCTCTTGGTTGAAGCGCACTTTGCAAATACCCCGCTTGCCTGGGCGGATCAGACATCGGTGGCCACAAGCAAAACAGCGCACCGATCCATCGGTGAGCTGTTCGTACAACTCCCCTTCTACAGTGAGCGTATCCAGCACTTCTGCAACTGTAGCCATAGAACATATTTTACCGCATTTTTGGACTGGATTGGTGGTGATTTTGGTTTGGCGGCGTGCTTCGCTCCTTTACGAAATTGGAGTATTGTTGTAGACTATTTTGCGTAAAGAGGTGAGTGACAATGGATACTGTTAAGATTGTTTTACGTGGCAAGGAGTATGAGGTCAAGGGAGGGATGACCTTGCGAGACGCCTTGGCAAAACTGGGAATCAACCGCGAAACCGTCTTGGCGACTCGTGAAGGGGAATTGATCACAGACGATGAAATTCTCCAGCCTGGTGAGACCATCCGCTTGGTAGCGGTGATCTCAGGTGGATGATCAGAGGAATACTACGGATGAAATGTCGAAAATGTAGTCAAAAAGCGGTGATCAACATGCGCCAACACAAACTGGCGCTGTGCAGCGTCCATTTTCATCAATGGATGATAGAGCAAACCCAACGTTTTATTGAAAAATACCGTATGTTCTCTCCCAACGACCGTGTGCTTGTAGCTGTCTCAGGCGGCAAGGATTCGCTTTCTCTGTGGGATATCCTCTGGCAGCTTGGCTATGCTGTTGATGGGGTTTATATTGGTTTGGGCATCGATGGGGGCTTTGGATATTCGCAAAAGTCGCAAGCGTTGTGCGAGAAATTTGCTGAGCAACGTGGGTTGAAATTGATTGTCGTCAACGCTCCTGAAAAGATTGGTTTGACGATTCCCGAGTTGGCGTCTGTTACCCAACGGGGTAAAAATAAACCTTGCTCGGTATGCGGCTTAACCAAACGGCACATTCTCAATCAGGTTGCCTTAGAAGGGAATTACACTGTCTTAGCAACGGGTCATAATCTGGACGACGAGGTGGCGGTTTTGTTGGGAAACACATTGAACTGGAACGTTGGCTATCTTTATCGGCAGAGCCCCGTGATGCCCGCCCGCCATGAGGGCTTGGTTCGTAAAGTGAAACCCTTATGTCGCTTTTATGAACGGGAGATGGCCGCTTATGCGCTGGTGCGCGGCATTGAGTATATCTACGAAGAATGCCCCCACGCCGAAGGGTCGACAACGATCTATTACAAGAGTTTACTTAATCAACTCGAAGCCGACCGACCGGGGGCGAAGTTGAGTTTTTATCTGGCTTTTCTGCAAGCGAAGGAAAAGGGGCTGTTTGCTTCGACTTACGATGATGAAGGTGTAGGTGCAGGCGGGGAAACGCTTTATACCTGCCCAAGCTGTGGTGGGCCGACAACAGTTGAAGGTTTGTGCGCATTCTGCCGTATGGTTGAAAAAGTAAAATAGGTCGGCTGAATGCCGACCTATTGATCTGCTTCCAATGGGGATTGGCTATTTAGCTTAAGCGATTTCCAGATAGCGTTCCAGTTCCCAGTCGGTAACTTTCATGCGCGACTCTTCGACCTCTGCCCACTTAGCGCGTTGGAAGGCTTCGTAGGTGAATGGACCGAGCGCTTCCTTCAGGACCTCATCCTGGGCTAATTCGCGTAATGCTTCCGACAGTGAGCCGGGCAACTCGGCGATATTCATTTGGGCGCGCTCTTCGGGGGTTAGGTGGTAGACATTGACGTTATTGAGGGGTTGCGGGCAAGGCAGTTGGCGGTCGATTCCATCCAACGCAGCCGCTAACATGACAGTGAATGCCAAGTAGGGGTTGCAGGATGGATCGGGACAACGCAATTCGGCGCGCACGGATTTTTCGCGTCCCTTTGTAAATTGGGGGATGCGAATCAATGCCGAACGGTTGATTTGCGCCCAACCGACATAGACTGGGGCTTCATAGCCGGGCACCAGCCGCTTATATGAGTTGACAGTCGGCGCAACCACTGCTGATAAAGCACGGGCATGATGCAATTGACCTGCAATAAATCCTCTGCCTATATCCGAAAGGTGATATTCGTTGCTCGGATCAGAGAACAAATTTGTCCCGTCTTTGCTAAACAGGGATTGGTGGCAGTGCATTCCTGATCCGTTGATGCCAAAGATGGGCTTCGGCATGAAGGAAGCAATCAAACCATGTTGAGCTGCGATCGCTTTGACGGTGTATTTAAGAGTCAGCACGTTGTCGGCAGTGCGCAGGGCATCGGCATACTGGAAGTCAATTTCGTGTTGCCCGAGAGCAACTTCGTGGTGGCCCATCTCGACTTCCAAGCCCATACTCGCCAGTGCTTCCATAAGTTCGGTGCGAACGCGCACAGCCTCATCGTTTGCTGAGAAATCAAAATAGCCGCCCACGTCGTGCGGAACAGGGTGAATCATGTCCGGACCATTGCGCCGGAAAAGGAAGAATTCTGGCTCTGGGCCAACGTTATATACCCAGCCCCGCTGATCCAGCTTTGCCAAGATGGTTTTCAGGGTGCCACGAGGGTCTCCTTCAAAGGGTTCCCCAGCCGGAGTGTAAATATCGCAGAAGACGCGAGCCCGCCGCAGTTCGGGAGGCGTCCACGGCAGTACAGCATAAGTGGAGGGATCCAGCACCAATCTCATGTCGCTCTCTTGGATACGGGCAAAACCTTCGATGGAAGACCCATCGAACCAAACACCCTCCTCCAATGCTTGGGGTAAGCGGTTTACGGGGATATCTACAGACTTAACAGCTCCCGTAACATCAGTAAATTGAAGTGAGATAAATTTGACCTGATCGGCTTGGACAGCTTTAAGCATTTCTTCGGGTTTCATGTTGTCTCTCCTGACGATGAATTTGATTTAGCAGCCGTCTCGGTCTTCGCTGTATCAGCTTTTGAAGTGGTAGTACCCTGATCCCGCTCCGTGCTCGATGAACTGCGGCTGGCACCTGAAGGAGAACGATGATCGGTTGCGTAAAAACCTGATCCTTTGAAGACGATCCCGACGGGCGTATAGACCTTCCGTAAAGCGTTCTTGTTACACTCTGGACAACGAACCAAAGGTGGATCGTCGAAATGTTGATGTTGTTCAAACCGAATTCCGCAATTTTCGCAATGATACGTATAGATCGGCATCTTTCACCTCTCTTTTCAGCGCGCTAAATATCGAATAATTATAGTCTTCTCATATCTTCTTGCCAAGAGGAAGAAGTAAAAATTTGTTTATCTTAATCTGGAACACAAACTTTGACATTTCAATCCTGAAGGGGTATAATCTTTCCTCGCGGTTATAGCCGCTTTTTGAAGTGTTTTTTTCCACCGTTTTGGTGGTTAATCTATTTCTAGAAGCAGTGGAGAGTGGCGCTATGGAAGCAAACGAGATAGCAGCCCCAACAAACGAAATGCCGATGCCCTTAGAAGGGATCAAGCGAAAGATGAAATTTAGCGGTGTGGTCAAGAAGATCAACATCGCCGGCGCCATTGTGGATGTGGGTTTAGCCGTGCCCGGCGTTGTACATATTTCGCAACTCCAAGAAGCCCCGACGAAACGAGTAGAGGATGTAGTAAAAGTTGGCCAAGAAGTGGAGGTATGGGTACGCAGGGTGGATCCGAAAAAGCAACGCCTCGAATTGACCATGATAAAGCCTCTTGACCTAGAGTGGCGCGAAATTACCAAAGGGATGGTAGTCAAAGGAAAAGTCACCCGCTTGGAGAAATTTGGCGTCTTTGTTGACATAGGCGCTGAGCGACCCGGTCTGGTTCATATCAGCGAGATGACCCATGGTTACATCAAATCGCCATCTGATCTGGTCAAAGAAGGGGATGAGGTCGAAGCGCAGGTATTGGAAGTTAATCGGCGCAAAAAGCAAATTAAACTTTCGATGAAAGCGCTGGAGACGCCCCCAGAGCCAGTCGCCCCGCCGACCAAACCAACCCATGCCGAAAAAGAAGCAGAGAAGGAACAGCCGAACGAGCCGGCGGCGGGTGAAAGTGAACCGACAGCGATGGAATTGGCTTTGCGGGAAGCGATGCAGCGTTCGAACGTTAAGTTTGAAGGACTGGTCGGTGTTCGCAAACGAAAGAAACGAGCCACTGACCAGCAATTTGAACAGCTTTTTGACCGCACCTTGCAGAATCGTCGCAAGTAGTTGCATCGTTCTGTGTTGGGAAAAGGAATAAGCGTGGGTCATCCCACGCTTATTTTATATTTCTTAAGCTTCGCGGAACTCCCCTTCAACGACATCACCCTCCGCCGTATCGCTGGTCGAACGGCCGTTGCCGCTTGAGGGAGCGCCGCTTTGAGTTTGCTGGGCGTAGAGCTGCTGGCTGATGGCGTGGAAGGCGTTCTGCAGGTCTTCGCTAAGACGGCGAATGCGTTCAATATCCTCACCTTGGGCAGCTTGACGTAGATCGTTGATTTTGCGTTGGATCGATTCGCGCTCAGCGGCAGGCACTTTATCGCCCAATTCTCGCAGGGTCTTTTCTGTTTGATATGCCAACTGATCGGCTGTATTGCGTGCCTCTGCTAATTCACGGCGGCGACGGTCTTCCGCTTCGTGTTCGCGCGCTTCGCGAATCATGCGCTCGATCTCGCTCTTGTTCAAATTGGTTGAAGCGGTGATGGTTACTTTTTGCTCTTTGCCGGTGGCTTTATCTTTAGCGGTCACATTCAGAATGCCATTGGCATCGATATCAAACGTAACCTCAATTTGCGGGATGCCTCGCGGCGCAGGGGGAATTCCCTCCAAGCGGAAGCGTCCTAAGCTCATATTGTCGGTTGCCATCGGTCGTTCACCCTGCAAAACATGAATATCTACCGCCGTTTGATTGTCCTCCGCCGTTGAGAAGATCTCACTGCGGCGCACGGGGATGGTCGTATTGCGCTCAATTAGGGTGGTCATTACACCGCCGAGGGTCTCAACACCCAAAGATAGCGGCGTGACATCCAGCAACAGCACATCCTTGACTTCGCCCGCTAAGACACCACCTTGAATGGCAGCGCCGATTGCGACTACCTCATCTGGGTTCACACCCTTATGGGGTTCCTTGTTGGTCATGGAGCGCACTAGTTCTTGAACCATTGGCATGCGCGTTGCTCCACCGACTAGCACCACTTCATCGATATCCGAGGCTTTCAAGCCGGCATCGTTCAAGGCGGCGTTGAAGGGCCCACGCAGACGGGCAACCAAGTCTTCGGTAAGCTGCTCAAACTTGGCGCGGGTGAGTTTCATCTGCAGATGTTTCGGACCCGACGCATCGGCAGTAATGTAAGGCAGGTTGATCTCCGTCTCCATGACGCTCGATAGCTCGATCTTAGCTTTCTCGGCTGCCTCACGCAGTCGTTGTAACGCTTGGCGATCGGTGCGCAAGTCGATGCCATGTTCTTTTTTGAATTCATCCGCCACCCAATTGACAATGCGCTCATCCCAGTCATCACCACCAAGGTGTGTATCGCCGTTGGTAGCTTTGACCTCAATTACGCCATCGCCTACTTCCAAAATGCTGACGTCGAAAGTGCCACCACCGAGGTCAAACACCAGGATGGTTTCGTTCTCTTTCTTGTCCAACCCA
>CAKZNJ010000519.1 GCA_937129505.1 uncultured Anaerolineae bacterium
TCAGCAGTCTGGTCAACTTTCTCTTTCCCGTGGCTTTGTTCCTAGCATTGCGCAGCGCAGAGTATGTCCTGCACCCCCAAATGCCGATCCTCAGCAGCCAAGCTGGTGTCTTGCGCTATGTTTTCTTAGCGCTGGTGATCCTGCTCAGCGCAGCCTGTTTGAGTCTAGCCGATTTGCTCGACCATCTCACTCGTAAAAGCCAGCGAAATTCTCCCTCTACGGTCCACCCAACCGCATGACCCTCTCCTCCTTTCCCATCTCGGGTCGCCGTTTAGCTTTCTTCACCTTTGCCCGAATTCTGCTCAATACCCTCTATCGGATGGTTTATCCATTCTTGGGGGTATTCCGCTCTGCCTTAGGTGTCTCGCTTGAGCAGATGTCTTGGATTCTGACTGGACGCGCCGTTCTAGGTGCGTTAGCTCCCCTCTTTGCCTCGATTGGCGACAGTCGCGGGCGCAAGACAGGCATGATGTTGGGTTTCCTGCTTTTCACCGTCGGCGCAGGGATGGTGCTGGTTTGGGAATCGTTTGCGGTCTTTGCTTTGGCGCTTTTATTAACCATGCTGGGCAAATACATATTTGACCCTTCCTTACTGGCACACATCGGCGACAAAGTGAGCTATGCTACCCGCGGCCGCGTGATGGCTTTGATGGAGCTGGGTTGGTCGCTGTCCTTTCTGATTGGGGTGCCGCTGGTTGGGTTGTTGATCGCTCGTTCAGGCTGGAAGGCGCCTTTTGTCGTCTTTGTCGTATTAGGGACGATTGTCTTAATCGGTTTGCGCTCCAAACTCCCCGCTGATGATCACCTTCGCACCCAAAAAGCCCCTCAGTTGCATGGCTTAGCTGCCGTCATCTCATCCAGCTTAGCCTTGAACGGCATCGCTATTGGGTTATCGATCAGTGCCGCCAATGAAGTGATCAACTTGGTTTTCGGTGTGTGGCTAGAAGAGTCTTTTGAGCTGAAGATCGCTGCCCTAGGCGCCACAACAGCCGTGATTGGCATTTCGGAGCTCCTTGGGGAATTCTTGGTGGCGGGTTTTGTCGATAAATTGGGTAAGCCCAAAACGGTTCTGATCGGCATTCTGCTCAACATCCTCGCCGCAATTGGACTGACTCAAGGGGGAGGTTCAACTGTTGGCGCTGTGCTGGGTTTGTTCTTTTTTTACATAACTTTCGAGCTTTGTCTAGTGAGCAGTATCCCCCTTATGAGCGAGTTGATTCCAGAAAAACGGGCAACGATGCTCTCCTCGACGGGAGCAAGCCACTCGCTAGGTCGCGCCATTGGCGCTTTCATTGCAGCGCCTCTCTACCGCCTGGGAATCGTTGCCAATTTAGGCGCCGCGGTTGGGTTCAACCTAATTGCGCTCATTGCCCTATGGAGCCTGACACGGCGAAAATCTCTCTGATGATATAATCAGCCCCATGAAAAAGCAACGGCTTTTTTTATCCCTTTTTGCTTTGGGGGTTTTGTTCTTGACCCCCTCCATCAGCACTGCTTCTTATCCAGCCCAGCTTACCCCTTTTCCCACTCCAACCCCTGGTCCAGATGGGAGAATCATCTATATTGTCCAACCCGGCGACACGTTGATCAGAATCTCCTTAATCTCAGGGGTGCCGATTGAGGAATTACGGGGTTTGAACAGGTTAAGCGGCGATAACATTGTCGTTGGACAGGAACTGTTGCTAGGGTTGGGCGGCCCGACTCTTGTCACCCCAACCCCTGGTCCCAGTCCGACCCCCACCATCGAACTCCCTACCCCAACACCCTTACCGGGCACAGGGATTATGTGCGTGTTGCTTTATGAAGACGTGAACGGCGATGCCCTGCGACAGGAGACCGAAAATGCTATACCGGGTGGCGCAATCAGCCTCTCCGAGCGCTCCGGCAAGGCAACCTTCAGGGGGGACTCGCGCAGTGGAAGCGATCCGATTTGTTTCAATGACCTGCCAGAAGGGGAATATACTATCTCGGTCGCCATCCCCAGCGGCTACAACCCAACCACGATCAACACCATCACCATCAACCTGAGCGCGGGCGATGAAATCTATTTGGACTTTGGCGCGCAGAAAAATTCAGAAACTTTAGCCAACGAACCCACTCCCACAGGTTCTGGTTCTTCTCCCCTGCTTGGCATTGTAGGGACAGTGTTAGTCTTAGCGGGCATCTTCCTAGGCATCTTCGGCACGCGCATCTTGCGCGGCAGATAGACTCGCCTGAGTCTTCACACCTATCAAGCGATAGATCACGTATTTCTAGCTTGCCATTGCCCGACGGTATAGTTGAGTCAACCAGTGGCGGTAGGCGGGGCGCTGCCAAGCACGCCCTTGCTCGATTGCTTGCATGCGCAAAGCCTGTAAAACATCTTCTTCCACTACCACGGTGATCAGCGCCGCAGAAAGGGCGCGTTCATCCTCCGGCGGGACAAGATAGCCAGCGGCGCCAATTGCATCCCCCAGCGAGGGCAACTCAAAACCAATCACTGGGATGCCTTGTCTGATTGCCCGCTGCCCTGTCCCTCCCCATGGAGGCTCCGCTTCTAATTGAACAAAGGCGGTAGCATTTTTCAATAAAGAGACTAGGGTAGGAGGCGAGATTTCAGCGTAAAGTTTTAGGGTTTGATAAAACTCGCTCGAACAATGCTCTTTTATACGCTTTTCTTCTGCTCTGCTGTGGCAAACAATTGCCAAAGCCGCTTGATCGCCCAAATGAGCAGTTGTTTTCGCCCACACCTGAAGTAAAAAGCGCAGCCTTTCCCAGTCCCCAAAGCTCTGGTAGAGAAAATAAGGGGTTTCGGGCAGCAAAGGAGAAGCCTCTAAGAGGATCCCGCTCTGAAAAGGAAGATCAGCATCTGCTTGTCTTGCAGGAGTTCTGGATTCGCCAAAGAACTCCCTCGGTTCGACTTGGATGGCTCGGCTTAAACCCCCCAACCCCAACGCATCATCGACCCTTTCCCAAAAGTTCATCCAGCGGGGTTCTTTTGTTTTTGCCAAGTTGGTTGGGCTGTAAACCAAAACCTGTTTGGCAAAGAGGGGCGCGCCGGCTTCGGTGAAGTGAATGACAGCCGATTGAATCTCATTGGCAATTTTCGGTAAATCCGATTGCACCCAAAGCAGATGGTTCAGGGCTGAGTAGGAGCGCGACCGCACAACCAGCTTGACCTGCGCCGCAAGCCAGTGCGGTTTTTCGGATGGTAGCGCCAAAGTTAAATCCACTTCGTCCCGCAAAGCCTCATAAATTTCGAGCAGGTGAAACGCAGAAGACGAAAGCGAATGATAGATCAGCGCCCACCCGTCCAATAAGACGTGCAGTTTACGTTGACTCATTGATTCGTTTTAGAAACCGTTGCTCATCAATGATAAATCGTTCGTGCTTGCCGCTGCCGATCAGGGTTTCGCCTTGGTGCGCCTCAACAGAGAAGAGCACTTTCGAGCCTTCAATCTGAAGCACCTCCCCGCGCACCTGAACGGTGCTACCGATGCGGCATGGTGCGAGGTGGCGTATATCTACCGCAGTTCCAACGCTCGAATACCCAGCAGGCAAACGCTCTGCCAAACAACGATGACAGGTGCGCTCCATGAAGAGAATCATCCACGGAGTAGCTAATACCCTTGACGCACCACTGCCCACATGCTTTGCTGAGTGCTCTTCTTCGACTGTATAGGTGTCCTCCCGGGTAAGGCCGGGTTGTATCAACTTGCTAAAGTCCATAGCGTTTCCTTCATCATCGGGATTTTCTGTCGTTTCTGCCCGCATTATACTGACAAGGCAGCAAATCAGAAAGGCACTTCACAGTTTTTCGGATAAAATAAGGCGAGAAACGCTTTCTGTATCTCACACAGAATTCGTCAAGAAGCTTTTCGGATTAGAATGTTCTTAAGGAGGTAAAGATGACAACGGTCACTTGGCTTGGTCATGCGAGCATGGCGATTGAAACCAACAATTATCGCATTCTAGTTGACCCCTTCATCCGTGATAACCCGGCTGCGCCAGTCCAAGAAGAAGAATTGAGCGCCGATTTCATTCTGGTTAGTCATGGACACGGCGACCATGTTGGCGATACCGTCTCGATCGCCAAACGAACCGACGCGCTTGTCATCAGCAACTTTGAGATCTCCAACTGGCTGGGCAGCAAAGGAGTGCGCACGCATCCCCAACATATTGGCGGAGGCTTTCATCACCCCTTTGGATACCTCAAACTCACCCAAGCTTTGCATGGTTCCGCTTTACCAGATGGTTCCTACGGTGGCAACCCGGCCGGTTTTCTGTTGACAACCCTAGAAGGGAAGAAAATTTACCTAGCTTGTGACACCGGTTTGTTTGGTGACATGCGTCTGATCGGCGAGGAGGGAATCGAACTCGCAGTTCTGCCCATTGGTGATAACTTCACGATGGGTCCAGCTGATGCGTTAAAAGCCGTCAAATTGATCAAACCCCGCCATGTGATTCCCATCCACTACAATACTTGGGATCTGATTGCCCAAGATGTCCAGGCATGGAAAGCCCAAGTTGAAGCGGAGACTTCAGCGCAGGTTCACGTTCTCTCACCGGGACAATCCCTTTCACTGGACTAAATTCACCAAGTTTCTCTGATATAATCTGGGGCAATTGGAGGTTTCAATGTTCGACAGTCTATTCCGTCGCCGAGAAGAAGAGCAAAAAGTTGCCGGTCAAGGCAGATTGCCACCAGGCCAATCCTTGACTCAAAAGTTTCCCGTTTTGCATTACGGGCCGGTGCCAACCTTCAACCCCGCTACCTGGGACTTTCGCGTCTGGGGTGAGGTCGAACAGCCTGTGATCTGGACATGGGAAGAGTTCAACCAATTGCCCCGCACTGATGTCGTCATGGATATCCATTGTGTCACCCGCTGGAGCAAGTTTGACACCCGCTGGGAAGGCGTCTCGGTGCGCACGCTGATCGAGCAAGGGTTTATTAAACTCAAGCCCACTGCCCGCTATGTGATCCAACATGCCGAATACGGCTTCACCGCCAACTTACCTCTTGAGGTCGTTTTGCAGGATAACTTCCTGCTTGCCACCCATTATGACGGTCAGCCACTAACTCCCGACCACGGCTATCCCGTGCGGGGGGTGGTCGGTCATATTGTCGGCAGAGAAGATCTCAAAGTCCCCTATTTCTGGAAAGGGGCAAAGTGGCTACGCGGCTTAGAATTCACCTATCTAGATCGGCTCGGTTTTTGGGAGCAGGCTGGCTATCATAACGAAGCAGATGTATGGAAAGAACAGCGGTTCGGCTAAAACAATACCGATCTAGCTTCGCCAGCGGGTGTAGATTGCCATGGGTAAAAGCCGACCCACTGACTTCTCCTGAAGGGTCAGCTCGCCGCAAGTCAGCTCGCCCCCTTTTATGCCCAGACTGCTCTGAACTGCGTAAAACAAACTGAGGGGCGAAGCCTGAATGGCATAGGCGGTTAGCACAAAAAAGCGCGCTTGAGCACTGAGCACCTCTCGACAGAGTTCAAGCAAATTGGGAAGCAGATCAAAAAACTCCCACACTTCTCCTTTCGGACCGCGTCCAAATTTTGGGGGGTCAAGGATAATTCCATCATAGCGCATTCCTCGGCGGATTTCGCGTTTTAAGAATTTCAATACGTCATCGACAATCCAGCGGATTGGTTTTGGGTCTAAACCGCTCAGGTTCTGATTCTCTCGAGCAAGTTGCACCATCTTCTTGGAAGCGTCGACATGGGTAACTCGCGCTCCTGCAGCACAGGCAGCGAGCGAGGCAATGCCTGTATAGGCAAATAAATTCAGCACCTGAAGTGGCCGATTTGCCGACTGCACCGTTTCATAGATCCAATCCCATTGAGGCGACTGCTCGACGAACACCCCCACATGCCGCGAGGCAGCAGTAAACACTTGAAAGGTCAAATAGTGATAGCGCATCTGCCAAGCAGGCGGTAAAGGTTCCCCCCGATAGCGCCATTGGCCACCGCTTTCGCCTTTCGCCGGTTCAAAGAATGCCTCTGCGTTTTGCCATTCCTGCTCGGAAAGGGCTGGCCGCCACATCGCCTGAGCGGCAGGGCGGACCAACCGATACCTCCCATATTGCTCCAAGCGCAATCCATTGCCGCTGTCCAGTAAAGCGTAATCCTGCCAATCCTGAGCCGTTAGGATTTGGACACGAACCGTTTGCACCTTGGATGTCATCTTTTAGTGAGTCGTCCTCGCCGAAAGAACCCCAAAAAGCAAGCTGATCAGAGCGAGCAATCCGAACCCGCCACTGATAAGCCAACCGGAGGGCAGCGCCCAAACAGAGGCAGCTTGAATAGCTGCGCTGAATGCCCCCAGCAAATCACCCACCACGATGATGCCTAATAGCTTTCTCTGGAATTGCTCTTCTTGGTCAGAGCGATTTGCCAATTGGCGGGTCGCTAGTATGGTGATTGCCCAAGCGACCAATGCCATACCAAACAAGCGAGCAAACGACACCATTGCCCAATATCCCTGAGAGTCTTGAGCGAGGCGATCGAATCCCAGCCAAGCCATGATTAAGGGGCTATAGAGAAGGAACATCAAACCCACTAGAGCTAAGAACGCAGCATGAAAAGAGATCCAATGACGAATATTCAAGAAGGCTCCTTGTTTGAACTAAATTTTCTTTGTCAAACTGATTAGGTACAAAAGCACTACCGCACCCACCACCGCTGTAACCAGTGAACCCAACAAACCACTGGCTGATATACGCAAGAAATCAAAAATATAACCACCAATAACCGCCCCTAGGATTCCTACCACGATATTGCCAACCAACCCAATACTCGATTTGCGCATCAAGCGCGTGGCAATCCAACCTGCCACAAAGCCAATGATCACGAACCAAAGCAAATTATTGATGTCCATAGCTTTTTTCTCCAATATAAGAGGTGGATTTTCTTCTCATGACAACACCTAACCCATTTGAAAAATCTCGCTGAATGGGGAGTTGCTATTCTGCACTTTGCACGATTGAATTATAAACGGAAGGTAAAGAGAAGAATGTTATAATTTTTTTATGAAACGGCTTGCTTGGCGTGTGTGGCTCGGCTATCTATTGATCTTTCTCTCCTTGTTACTTCTCCTATGGGGTTTATACCCCTTTGAGCACAAACGGCGTGAAATTCGCATTCAACCTCAGGGAATGCAAACCCCCGCCATTTACGAGGTCTTCCCAGATGCGATTCGCTGGGGATGAAGCGCCTATCCGCTTCAGCAAACAAAAAGTTGCGCAAGTGATTGCGCTTTTTTTAATTGTGGTATTGCTGATCGCATGTGCACATGCAGCCCCGTCAGCACCGTCCCTGCCTGCCCCAACCATCACCCCAACTTACCTTGTGACTGGCACTGCCGCTCCCTCACTCAAGCCTCAGATTCCCGAACAACGACTTCTCATTGTGGAATGGCCGGCAACGATTCGGGTCGGTGATAGCGATTTGATCCTTCTAACCTTGGAAGTGGATCCGCAAGGCATTATCACCCCTACGGCGTCCATTCAAGGGCAGTCGGTGCAAG
>CAKZNJ010000520.1 GCA_937129505.1 uncultured Anaerolineae bacterium
ATCTTCTGCGTCGGCGCGCCCGGCGTGAACACCTCCGCCACGCCGAGCTCCTTGAGCTCCGGGATGTCGTGGTCGGGGATCGTCCCGCCGACGACCACCACGACGTCGCCGGCGTCCTGCTCGCGCAGCAGCCGCACGACCTTCGGGACCAGCGTCATGTGCGCGCCGGACAGGATCGAGAGGCCGACGGCGTCGGCGTCCTCCTGCAGCACGGTCTCGACGATCTGCTCGGGCGTCTGGTGGAGGCCCGTGTAGATGACCTCCATTCCCGCATCCCGCAAAGCCCGCGCAACGACCTTTGCCCCTCGGTCGTGCCCATCTAAGCCTGGCTTAGCGATTAACACTCGAACTTTTCGTTCACTCATATCCTACCCGAATTCAAAGAAGTTAATTTGATTATACCGCGAACAAAAAAACAAGAGACCGCCATTTCTGACGGCCTCCTGCAGCGCTGCGGTCATCTATCCTGCAACGAGGAGGGATGCCGCAGCGCTTCGTAAGGTACTACTATCTGTCATCGACATCACCTCCTCTTCGGTGGGATAGCGAAGAAAGGTGCTATCGTTCCGAATGGAACAACTGCGTTCAGTATCACACAAAAACAAGCGGATGTCAATAGGGATGGTTTCTCTCTAATTTATCCTTAACCATCCTTCCATTGCTTCTGTCGAGCGAACGCGATTCATCCCCGCCTCCGCATAGCGGGCGAAAGCTTCTTCAGCCATCTCGGTATAATCGACCACGTTCGGCACCACAACGGGTGACATGCAGTCTTCGAGCAGGTAAATCTTCTCAGCCAGACTGGCGTCCACGCCTTGGATTTCTTGCAGCCAATCACCGACCGTCCAATTGACACAATGGCTCTTTGCCTGACCAGCCACGAGAACAGCATCGTAATCCTGCACAAGTTGAAGGAAATAAGGATGCGTCTCTGCCAGCGGTTTGCCCCACACATCCTCCATCACCTCGGGACGGATAGCTGAATAATTTTCAGTCAAGGGAGCATCGCCCTTGATCTCAAAATGTGCCTGACTGCTGCGAGCAATCGTATGGAAGAAAACCGCCTCCTCAAATGCAGAGACCAACGCATGACCAATGCCGCCCAACATGGCATGATAAGGCCAAATCGTCAGATCATATTTCCCTTTCTTCGCCAGCTCTTCTACATAGTGAAGTAATTGTTGCTGTCCGTATGCTTCATCTATCCCAAGGCTGAAGGCTGCCTGCGGGTTAAACCGCCATTTGCCACTATGAACATCCTGCAAAGAGATCAGCGTGACCGGACCCGGATGTTCACCTTGCTCGTTCACCAACATCACCGGATGGAAAATCTGAAAAGCCCGGTGCGTATCCATAGTTACGACGATACGGGTAATGCGGTGCAGATTGCGGTAAAGAAATTCGCATAAACGCTGGTTATCTTCGACAGCTCCCATCCCCGAACGGCCCCCCACGAACAATTCATAATCAGGGATACAAAACGTGTTTTGGACATCAATTGCGACGAGCGCGATTTTGAACGAATCACATTGTGCAGGGGCAATCTGATAGCGTGTCGCCCATTGGCGAGCTTCCTCAGCTCGCTGTTGGTAAGGCACTCGCCATACTTTGCCCACCGCCTGAGGATCGTAAAATGGGGGTAGAGGTAAGGTTTCCATGTGTGACAAATCCTGGGTCATAGTACACTCCTCTCTAAGAAGTGGATTTCTTTTGGCTCCGCCGGCTTGGTCTGGAGAGTGGACGTTCCACAGCGGTATAAGATGGCACAGGCAAGGGAAAGATGCGACACAGACGGCGATCTTCAATGCGGGTGAGCAGGCGCGGCTCGAGCTCCTCGCGCAATTTACCTAGCGTTATGACGGTCGGCAATTCAGCTAAATAGCGAAAATGAATAATCTGATAAAGTTTTTCATTGCTCCAAGGGGAGCTGGTGTGCCCACCCAGATCATCGAGAATTAAGAGTGATGCCCGGCGAACATCCTCAAAACGCTCATCTAAGCTCTCTGGGCTGGTTGGACTAAAGGTTGCACGCAAGGCATTGAGCAGCTCGCCGACATCCACGAATCGAGAAGGCTGCCCAACGTCACGGCGATAATTATGAATAGCGGCCGCCAAATGGGTCTTGCCACTGCCAGAAGGCCCGTTGAACACAATCCATCCCACCGGATTTTCGGCAAAGGCTCGAGCTGCCCGAAAGGCAGACTCTAAATCGCGCACCGAATCGAGCGGTAACCCCTCGTTCTTACGCAGATCGAAATTCGCAAAGGTACAGCGTTGGAGCATGGGAAACATGGCAAATTCATGCATGCCTAACTCATCCATTGGGCGGCGATAATCCGGAGCAAGGATGACGACTTTGGTAACCAAGTCGGGGTCTTCCAATCGTGAGCGAATTCGCCCTTCAATTTGGTCTAAACGCAGGTTAGTCGTAATAACCGTAGGCAAGCGATTGATATAGCGATAGTTGAGGATTTGGAATAATTTTTCTTGCGCCCAAGGAGTGGCATTTTGAGTGCCAAAATCGTCCAAAATCAACAATCGTACTGTCCGAATCTCATTGAAGTGCTCTTCGAAGCGGCTGTCTGCATCCGACATGGTCGAACGCAAACTATCTAAGAGATCAGGCACAGTGAGGAACAAAGTTGGGACATGGTACTGTACCGCTGCATTGGCAATTGCCGCCGCGAGATGAGTCTTACCACACCCATAGCCCCCTTGTAGGAACAACCATCCTTGCAGGGTTTCGGAAAAGGTTCGCGCTTGGCGGTAAGCCAGCTCAATCGAATTAGCTTCTTGAGGATACAAGCCAGCCCGACCGCGCGGTCGGAAATTCTCGAAAGTTAGATGATTGAGATGTTCAAGATGGCTGTAGGCGTATAAACGTTGGTAAACTTGCTGACGACTCTGGGAAGCTCGACATTCACAGATCTCTACCCGCCCAAACTGGGGATGACCTACCGGCACATCGAGGCGAACATAGCCTAAACCATGACAAATAGGGCAGCTCGCTTCCCTTACGGTTTCTTCATTATCGGCTTTCACCCCGCGTTCAGCGGGATTTTCGGACGCTTTTTTTCCACTGTTGAGCGTATCTTCGGAGATCTTCTTGAGTATCTGTTCCAGCCTTTCGCTCACCTTTGCCTTCTTCCTTCCAGCGCTTTAAGATAGCCTCTACATACCGCCAATTGCGTACATTTTTTTCCACCGCGATTCGGATTGCCTCCTCAATCCACTCAGGCGGATAAACGGACTCGGCTTC
>CAKZNJ010000521.1 GCA_937129505.1 uncultured Anaerolineae bacterium
GGTGAGCTTGTTCATCAGAAAAAACATGGTGCGTTGTATGATATTCTGCTAACCATTGCACCCGTGCGCGATCAAAATGGGGAAATCGTCAATTATGTCGCAACTCAACGGGACATCACTTATCGCAAGGAATTGGATCGCCTGAAGGATATCTTTGTGGCGGATGTTTCGCATGAATTGCGCACTCCAACAACCAATATCGGTTTATATCTAGAATTGCTCGAAAGCGCACCGGCTGAGAAGAAATCGGAATACATTCAGGTTTTGAAAGAACAAAGCCAGTTACTGCGCCGTTTGGTAGAGGATATCTTGGATTTATCAAGGCTGGCAATCGGGAAAACACGCAAGATCGATTTTGAAGCTGTCGATCTAAGCTTGCTGATTGAGCAAGCCGTGACAGCCCATACGCCAGCCGCGCAGCAGGCTGGTCTAGAGTTGAGAGTGGAGCTTGCTGAGCATATCAACGTCCGCGGTGATGGACACTATCTCTCACGAGCAATTCAGAATTTAATCGGGAACGCTATCCAATATACGCCACAGGGCACGGTCAAGGTGAAGGACTGGCAAAACAGTGAATGGGCATGCCTGGAAATCCAAGATACTGGAATTGGGATTCCAGAAGAGGATTTGCCACACATCTTTGAGCGCTTTTACCGCGGGAGGGAGATACGCCAGTCTAAAATCCACGGTACTGGTTTGGGATTGGCAATTGTGAAGGAGATTGTCGAGTTACATAATGGGCGGATCGAGGTGGAAAGCAAAGTCGGTGTTGGCAGTGTCTTTCGCCTCTATCTACCAAGCTGGAGAGATTAGGGAGACTTAGGTTACTATGGTTCACCGCATTTACACGGTCTCGGATGCATCAGGCGCAACGGCTGAACGAGTGGTTAAATCGGCTCTCCTACAATTTGACGCTGAAAATGTGGAAGTGATTCGGATCGGAGAGATTCGCACCAAAGAACAGGTATCCCAAATCATTGCTGAGGCTGCAAAACATCGCGGAATCATTGTTCATACCCTTGTTTCAGAAGAACTGCGACATCTCATGGTGACCGAGGGGCGAATGATGGATGTAACCACCATTGATATCATGGGCCCGTTATTAGTGCGTTTGTCGGATATGTTTTCCTTGAAACCAAAGGGTATCCCGGGTGGAATGGCAGCTTTTGACCGCGGCTATCTTGAGCGAATTGAGGCGATCGATTACACGGTGCGGCATGACGACGGTAAAAATCCCCACGAGTTAGACCAAGCCGAGATTGTATTGGTGGGTGTCTCAAGGACTTCTAAGACACCATTGAGTTTTTACCTCGCCTATCGAGGCTGGAAAGTGGCAAATGTGCCAATTGTCTTAGGGGTTGAGCCCCCAAAAGAGTTATTCGAACTACCCAAACATCGGGTTGTCGGTCTCATCATTCGGCCGGAGAGGCTGGTGGAATTAAGGCGGGTGAGGGTCGAGCGGTTGGGCACTGTTCCGCAGGGGTATGCCGATTTAGATTATATTCATCAGGAACTTGCATACACTTATGAGATTTTTGACCGAAGACGGGATTGGCCATTGGTGGATGTGTCGCTCAAGCCAATCGAAGAATCCGCTTCAGAAATCCTCTCTTTATTGGGGAAGACCTTTCATCGGCTTGAATATCAAGAGTGAGCAAAGCCTGCTTACCACTTTTCCCAATGGACAATTTCATCCAAGGGCTTGCGGCCACCCTTCTTTGGGGGGCTAGAGAGGACGGTTTGATCGAGTGGGTAGCCGAATGAGAGAGCAATTCTGAGGTGGTACTCTTCAGGAAATTCGAGCAATGCTCTGGCTGCATTGGGTTGATAAATGGTTGCTAGACAGGAACCGATTCCCATCTCCCAGGCTGCAAGTTGCATGTAAGCTGCTACCTGACCTGCATCGAACATAATTGAAAAGCGTTGAGCAGGGTCGAGAGTTAGAATGGCTACAGCAAGCGAAGCCCCCGCAATGTGACCGGCCCATTCACCTAATTTGGATAAAGCAACCAACCTCTCTCGTTCCTGAATGGCTATAAAATGCCAAGGTTGCGTATTTTTCGAAGATTGCGCTCTTCTTCCAGCGTTTAATATCGCCAAAACCTCCTCTTGTTTCAGCGGTATTTCTGCAAATTGACGGACAGCACGTTTGGTGCGAATTGCCTCTGATACTGAGAGTGCCATGTCCTTTATTCCTCCTTATGGATTTTTCAGGGCGATGACGACAATGGTTTTTTGGTTGGCAGGGTTTCGGTTTATCGAGATGGAGGCGAAGCGATTCTCTTTGGTGAAGTTTAAGAGAGATGAGTTCTCTGACTCCTGAGATGTAGTAGGTTCAAAAGCCCAACCCTGTTTTGGCATTTCATTTTTGTAAAAAGAGACAACCTCCGCGTAAGGAAGGGCTACTACAAAAGAAATTGTAGATGGGGTGACGACAAAATTTTCTTTCTCTATTTCGGGCAATGGAATATCACTCGGCGCTGACGTCTGGAGCGGGGGCACTTGGGTCAAAAGCGCTTTCGTTGTCTCTTGGAAAGCTGGAGCTCCCTGAGTTGTCAGGGCTTGAAGTGTCTTGTCTAAACCCGGCGCCTGTTCGGAGATCACCGCCTGAAGAGTTTCTACGGCACCCGATTGACTAACCTCGGTAGCCACAGCTTTGGCTGTTTCGATGATTTGGCTGTCAGCTAGTTGAGTGACCACTGCTTGGGCTGTGGCGATCACTTCTGAGCCGCCTCTTGCCTCGGTTGCTAGAGCAAAGGCAGTCGATCTTGCATTTTTAACGCTTTGCTGGAAGCCGCTAAGCAAATTGCATGCTAAGGAAAGAGTAAGCAATCCAGCAAGAAGGATGATTTTCCTAGGTGTGGATAGTAACAATGACATCTGGACTACCTCCATGCGAGTTAGGCGAAGAAGCAACCTCCTATCGGGGAGACTGCTTCTTCGCAATTATATTCTATGTTCAGACAAGCAGGGAGCTTTCGGGCGAGACGGAAAAATCAATAGCGGGTCATTGGTCATAGGTGCGGATGAACTCTTCCGCCTTTTCAACTAGTTCCCGATTGCCGATGAAGAGAGGGACGCGCTGGTGCAGATCATGGGGAACAATTTCGAGAATATCGGTATAACCATCCGAAGCGTAACCTCCTGCCTGAGACATTACAAAGGCTAGAGGGGCTGCCTCATACAATAACCGCAATTTTCCTGTTGGGCGCTTAGGGTCCTTTTTATCTGCCGGATAGTAGAAAATACCGCCAGCTAGAAGAGTGCGGTGAAAATCCCCAACGAGCGAGCCGATGTAGCGGCTGGAGAGGGGTTTAATTTGCCCGTCTTTGCCCTGTAAGTATTCAGTAAATTTGCGCACCCCTTCACTCCAATAGATGTCATAGCCTTGGTTGACGCTGTAATATTTGGGTTTAGAAGGAATTTGGATGTTGGGGTGAGAAAGCAAGAATTCTCCCAGCATTGGGTCGAGAGTAAAGCCATGAGTTCCATTGCCGGAGGTATACACCAGCATGGTGCTGGTTCCAAATAGAATGTATCCACCTGCAACCATGTTCTTGCCCGGTTGTAAGCAGTCGATTAGTCCTCCAGGCCCATCCTCTGTAATGCGGCGGTAAATTGAGAAGATTGTACCAACTGGAGCATTCACATCGATGTTTGACGATCCATCAAGGGGATCGAAGAGTAGGACATATTTACCGGCCGGGTATTGCTCTGGGATTGGGATGATGTCCGGATGTTCTTCGGAAGCCATAACCGCCAACCGGCCGGTGTGTTGGTTCAGGCGGATGATGGTCTCGTCAGCGAGTTCATCCAATCGCATGACCACTTCACCTTGGACGTTGATTGAGTGGGTTGCGCCAAGAATGTCTACAAGGCCAGCCCGAGAGATGCGGCTAGCGATATATTTGCCCACCAAGGCGATATCATAAAGCAACGAGGTCAATACACCGGTCGCTTCGGGGTAGGTTTTTTGTTCTTCGAGAATGTGCCTTTCGATCGTGATAATTGAATCAGATGAGTAGGTGACGGGCGCGCTCATTTTTTCTCCTTTTCTCTTAGGGAATAGATGGCTTTCTCAAATATAGTATAGC
>CAKZNJ010000522.1 GCA_937129505.1 uncultured Anaerolineae bacterium
CCCATGATGGCTACCAGCTGATAAAAGCGGAAAGATGCGAATTACCATATAAACACCCGCTGAAACCATCGTTGCCGCATGGATCATCGCCGAAACAGGCGTTGGACCTTCCATAGCATCTGGCAACCAGACATGGAGGGGGAACTGAGCAGACTTTCCGACTGTTCCGATAAAGAGCAAAATTCCGATTAACGCTGCTGCCGATAAACCGGCGACATAAGAAGGCGTGGAAGCAAGGCTATCTAACACCTCTTGGTTATAAAGAATCGCTCGGAAATTGAGTGTTCCTGTCTGAGAATACAAGTAAGCGATGCCTAGCAACATAAACACATCGCCTACTCTTGTCGTAATAAATGCCTTAATCATTGCTGCTCGCGCCGATGGCTTGCCATACCAAAAACCAATCAGTAGGTATGAGCAAAGTCCCATGATTTCCCAACCAACGAAGAGCGTAAGCAAATTATCCGAAACAACGAGGAGATACATCCCAAAGGCAAAGAGACCGATAAAGGCAAAAAAGCGCGAATACATCGGTTCAATAGAGGGCACCTTATGTTTATGTCCATGCGCATCAACAATCGTCGCTCCATGGGGAGGTAAGCCTGGGCGATCATGATCTCCCTCTGGTTGACCGAAGTTGTGATAACCAACGCTATAGATGAAAATCATCAAGATTGTCCAAGCAACAAAGAATAATGTCGCTGCCCCCAGCGGATCAATAAGCACACCGATTGAAAACCACCCTTCGCCGAGCGGTAGCCATTGTATGCTGGAGCTGAATGGATTCTTTCCTAATTCATGGACCTGAATCGCCCGCACAAACACCACCATACTGCCTAACCACGATAGAAATGCAGCCCCGACAGCTATCGTATGACTAAGTGCCCGCTGGCGATTGGTAAATAAAACGATCAGAAAAAAAGCCAATAGAGGAGGCAAGGGTATTAACCAGATCAAAGTTTCAGTTGACATTCATCCTCCATCCACAGAATTCTAGCTAACCAATGTTTTAGTACTTCAATAGATTAACCTCATCCGCAATTGCAGATTGACGTCGTCGGTAGACCGAGATCACAAGTGCTAGACCGACAGCTACTTCTGAGGCCGCAACTGCGAAGACAATAATGGCAAAGACCTGCCCAGCCATCTGGTCAAGAGTTAAATATCTCCAAAAAGCAATCAAGTTGACATTCACTGCGTTAAGCATCAGCTCTACGCCCATAAGTATGGCAACTGCGTTTTTACGGCTTAGCACCCCGAATAGTCCAATGCTAAACAGTGCAGCAGCAAAAAGCAAATACCAAGATAAAGGGATCATGATCCTCTCCTTATTTTTTATCCCAAGCAATAATAATCGCCCCGATTAATGCAGCCAAGAGCAAGATCGAAGCAATCTCAAAGGGGATCAAATATTGATTAGCCGAGACTAACGCCACCCCTAATTCGTTCAGTGGTTCAAACCCTTGCGGTAACGGTTGCAGCGAAGTCGCAGATTTATTCCAGCCCTGCACGATCATTACAATCAAACCAAATATGCCTAACGCTACGACTGCCGCAATCGGCCAAGTAGAGTTAACCTGCGGGCCAGGATCCTGAGCGATGCGGCGCGTGAGCATAATGGCAAAAATCATCAGGATAGCGATCGCTCCAATATAAATAATCACTTGCGCTACTGCAAAAAATCCGGCTTCTAGCAAGACAAATACGATTGCTACGCCGAAAAGAGCTAGCACAAGCCACAACGCAGCCCTAACCATATTCCGCGTGGTTACAACCATTAAGGCTGCTCCTAGCGTAATTGCACTGACTACGATAAAGATTACTTGCAGGGGAGATATCATGACATTCTCCATTATTAGGATGCTTCAGAAGGATGAGTAGCTGACTTAACCGCAAAGGCTACACGCACCTTTTCGGGATCAGCTACTTTTTGCCTCTCTTTGCGCGCATATCGACCAACTGCTTGATACACAAAGTAAAGCACTACGACATTGCTTAGAAACATCACAAGAACGTACACCCAATAAGGTACCCCCGTCATTATTTTGTCCAGAATTGCAGTCAAAGATAAAACCGTCAAGATCAAAGGTGTGAGGAACTTCCAGCAAAAATTGAGCATTTGATCAATCCGTATACGCGGGAAGGAATACTTAATCCACATGATGACCCAGTACATGAACATCGCCTTGATAAAAAAGTAACCAATTCCTAAGATAGGGTACGTCTCTGCTCCCCATCCCCTCCAGCCACCAAGGAAAAATGTGGCGAACAACCCCCCAAAAGTCAGCGCATGAAGCAACTCGCCAGCGTAGAACAATCCGAATTTCATGCCAGTATATTCGATGTGAAAACCCGCCACAATCTCAGATTCTGCTTCGGAAAGGTCAAATGGTGCTCTACCGAGTTCAGCTTGAGCCCCAATCAAAAATACGATGGCAGCGATTGGCGCTAAGACAATATACCAAACCGACTGGCTTTCGACGATATCCGTTAGGGTCATACTTTTGGCTAAAATGACCGGGATCAAAATAGCGATGACCATTGGCACTTCATACGAAATCATTTGCGCTACCATGCGGAAGGCACCTAACAAGGCATATTTGTTGTTCGATGCCCACCCAGCCATAATGATTCCAAGGGTGCCAATTGCACCCACTGCGACAATATATAAGGCTCCGACGTTAATAGTGCTCCCCGCTATGGTTGCCGATAACGGTATAACCGCCCAGAGCATGATCACCGTTGCTAGGGCAAGAATCGGTGCAAGGTTATAAACGAATTTGTCAGCTCCCTGAGGCGTGATATCCTCTTTGAGCAGCAACTTAATGACATCCGCCAAAGGTTGAAATAACCCAAATGGACCTAGCCGATTTGGACCTAACCGATCCTGAAAGCGAGCAACGACCTTTCTTTCAACCCACACAAGAAAGATGTCCACAAGCAGCACAGCCGAGGCGAGAACAAGCACACCTAGAGCTGCCATTATGACGGATATCCAACCACTGGCTAAACCTAAGCCTGCTAGGTATCCTTCAAGCCATTTCGCAACAAAAGTTACTGGATCTGTCATCGAAAAGTTCCTCCGATAAACTCACTACCTTGTCAGTCTATTTGCGCGCGAAAAGGCTGATGATTCTCCCATCAGCCTTTTCAGAAATTTTTTAGAACCATTCTAAAATCCCCTTGCGCCAAGCATAAATTAAGCCAATGACAAGAACTTCAATAAACAGGATGCCAACAATGACCCCGTATAAAGGAAGTTGGTTAAATGCCACAGCCCAAGGGAACAAAAACACAATCTCAACGTCAAAAACCAGAAATACTAGAGCAAAATTATAGTACTGTGCTTTGAATTGAACCCAAGTATCACCAACTGTTTCGATTCCGCACTCATAGGTTTGCGATTTTAAGGGATTTGGTTTCTTTGGAGCTAAAATCCGAGGGATAATTAAGGCTGCTATCGGAAAAATTGGCGCCATGATAAGCATCAGCCCAACAAATAACCAATCATTAAGCATGAATGTTCCTCCGCCTTTTTTGGTCAAAATGACGGGGACATTTTACCACACTCTCTAGCTCATTTCAAACGTTTTTGGTTATGTATTCTTCATCCATAAGAATCACTTATCAAAAAAATCCTGCTTCTGGAATCCCCTTTTTGAAAAACCTTTCGGCAAGTTGAGATACAATCAATAGCTGATGGCACAAGCCCATGTTAACCTACCAAACGACTACATCCGCCCATCATATTGAGAGCCACCTCCCGATCCGACCAAAGTGGGATTGGATTTCGTTTTTCTTCGCTTGGGCTTTGCTCTTGACTGTCACGAGACGGTTGCTTGTTACCCAGTGGACAGAAGATCTATACTTAGTTGGCTACATTGTAAATATTGCCTATTTCCTCGGTTTGGCATTGGGGTATAGCAAATTTAAATATAGGACGATTGCCATCTTTTCCCTCGCCTATGGCTGCTTTTTTATCGGCTGGCGATTAGGGTTGTTGCAAAGCTCAGAAAGTCCTTGGAGTGAGAAACTTTCCGCCATTTTCATTCGCCTCTCAATTATTTTCCAACGCCTCGCCGATAACCAGCCCGTCTATGACAGTTTGTTCTTTTTGCTACTCATGATGACGCTCTTCTGGATATTGGGATTCAATACGGGCTTGAGCCTTCTCCGTACAAAAAGTGCCTTACGCATGATTGCCCCTTTGGTCCTGACATTATTTGTCATTCATAGTTACGACCCACTCATCCGATCTCGAAGCGGTTACCTTTATCTGTTTTCGATTGTCTCATTATTATTGATCAGTCGTTTTTTCTATCTGCACCAACATGAAGGTTGGGCAAAAAAACAGTTTTATATTCCTCCCCAACTATCAACTGAAACCATCCAGTTCAACCTATGGTTTGTTATCGGCTTACTGATGATCTCAATTCTCATCCCCTCAAGCCGTAGTCAATTGGATTCTTTGGTACGGGTTTGGGAAAAGGTCAAAGAACCATTCAAAGCCATCCGCGAGGACTTCGAAAACGCTTTTTCTTCTCTGCGCGTTACCACCCAAATTCAACCAGAGCTTTTCGAACGCACCTTAAATTTAGGCCGCGGTAACGAACTCACAGAACAGGAAATATTTACCGCGATTGCTCAAACGAAAATCCCTGAAGGAGTGCGCATATTTTGGAGATCGCGCCTCTACGACTCGTATGAAAATGGTCAATGGACAATAAACCAATTTTCAAGCCGTGAATTCCAGGTGAATTCATTCGATTTGAAATTACCATCGTTTGCCAATCGCTCTTCTCGTCTTCATACTTTCACTATTTACCTCAATCAACCGCTTGCTACCTTGGTTCTTCCCGCCCAACCCCACTGGATAAACCTTGCGGTGCAGATTGAATATGTCGAAAATTCTGATGGGACAAACGATCTGCTCGCAGTCCGTTCACCAAGCCCTTTAGCAGTCGGTAAAACTTTCAGCGTTCGCTCTTCGCTCACTTCCATAACAGTTGAGCAATTAGAAGAGGCAAGCGAAGATTATCCAGATTGGGTCACCGCAAGATACTTACAGCTACCCCCTAATCTAACCGAGCGAACAAAAGCTTTGGCAATGGAGATCACCAAGGATGCAAGTACACCCTATGAAAAAGTCCTTGCAATCACAGATTATTTGCGGAACAACATGACCTACGTCGAAACGCTTGAAGAGCTACCAACCAATCAGGAGCCGATTGATTGGTTCCTATTCGACTATAAGAAAGGATTTTGCAATTATTATGCGACAGCCGCAGTGCTCCTCTTGCGGATTGTGGGCATTCCAGCCCGCCTGGCAGTAGGTTATGCTGAAGGGACGATGGAGGATATTCAATCTGCCAATGTGTACGTTGTCCGTCAGCGTGATGCGCACGCTTGGCCAGAGGTATTTTTTCCTAATCTTGGATGGATTGAATTTGAACCAACCAGTTCTCAACCCGAGCTGCAGCATCCACGACAAAAAGAGGATCAGGAAGCTGAACAACAGCCTTCTGAACAACAAATCAATCCTCAAGAAATCTTGAGTCAAATACAAAGGGAAAAGGAACATTTGGAGACGGAAACGCCTAGGTCGCAAAGGAGTATCCCCTTAATTCCAATATTTTTATTTTTAATCGTGATTATTATCACTGTATCCCTTTGGAAAGGTTTCAACGTCAAAATAGACTTGCTTGTTTCTCAGCAACTCCCCGAGATCCTAGAGCGACAGATTAGAGCATTAGGATTTACACCACCAAAAGTATTAATACAATGGAACCTGCGCTCTAAACTGCTCCCGTTTGAAAAAGCCTATCAGACCATTAATACCGCTCTGCGGATATTACGACATCCTCCACCATCCCATTATACGCCTCTCGAACGAGCCGCATATCTTCAAGAACTCCTACCTGAAGCGCATACCGAGATCAAGGGTTTACTTCAAAACTATCAAGAGATGCTCTACGGGAAAGCGTCCCTTGCAGCCATCCAAGGGAACAACTCTGAAATCAAACTTCTCCGCCTAGCTTGGAAGAAACGCTTTAGGACAGATTTGCAGCGCCTGTTCAATCACTAAGTAATTTTGTATAGTTCTCGGCAAATAATGCCGGCGTTCCTCCGGTATGCCAGAAGAGAACGGAAGCATCTGAAGGGATTGCTCCTTGCCTGACAAGGTCAATCATGCCAGCTGCCGCTCTGCCAGTGTAAACAGGGTCTAAAAGCAGTCCTTCGTATTTGGCAAAATCTCGAACAGCTTGTAAATCATCATCCGTAGGAAGCCCATATCCTCGCCCGCGATAAGCGTCCTTGATATCGATCTCACTACCATCCGCTTTCACGGGAAGTGAATATGTATTGATGGTTTCAGCAATCAAGTTTGAAATTCTCTGTCCGAGTTGAGCGGAGTCTAAATCCACGCTAATACCCACGATGTTGCCCTTAAACCCGCAAATCTTGCTTCCCAAAACCAAACCAGCTTGAGTTCCCCCCGAAGAGGAGGGGAAAACAATCCAGTCGGCGACAACCCCTTGTTCGTCAAGCTCGATCATTGCGTGAGCATAAGCAATTACTCCCAAGGAGTTAGATCCGCCATAAGGAATGAGATAGGGCCTTTTGCCTTCTTGCCAAAGGCGTTGAAACGTTTCTTGCGTAACCATTTCTCTTCTTTCCCGCTCGCACCAAACGAGCTCTGCCCCGAAAAGATAATCTAATAGAAGGTTTCCACTATAGTGTTGGGGGGAATCACCCGTCAATACCAGATAACAATCTAAACCGAATTTAGCCGCTGCTGCCGCAGTCTGACGGCAATGATTTGATTGCACAGCTCCGCTGGTAATTAATGTTTTTGCTCCATGCGAGAGAGCATCTGCGATCAAGTATTCAAGTTTTCGCGTCTTGTTTCCACCGAACGCTAAGCCAGTGAGATCATCTCTCTTGATCAAGAGCTCGCTCACACTGATCTTTGCAGCCAAGCGAGGGAGTTTTTCGATCGGCGTTGGCAAATTTGCAATTCTGATTCGGGGCACACTTGAAAGCAAAGTTTTTATCATTGAAGGGTTCTCCTCGTTTGTAAAATATTCAAATATTTAGGCAATACTTCCTGATAAAGGCGATACAGAAAACTCGAAACGGGATAATCCCACGCTCCAATATGCTGAACCGTCTCCCCGCCAAATCCAACCTTAAACCGATAGACACCATAGAGCGGGTCTGTTTCTTCAAACACATCCGGCGCCCCCCACAAATCGTATTCTTTTACTCCTAGCTGGCGCAAGAACTGAATCGCTCTCCAGTGCAAAAGGTAGTTCGGCATTTTATCGCGATGTTTTTCGGTCGACATTCCATACATATACCAAGCTTTGTCTCGAAAAATAAAAAGAATTAATGCTGCAATTGGTTGATTTTCATATTCCGCAATCAATATCCGAGCAAACGGCTCGCTCTGGCTTCTCAGAAATTCTCTTCCTCTCATAGACTCACTTTCGCCCTGTGCAAGGTTTAGGTTGTTTAGAAAAATTTTCCAGCTTGTAGCGTAGTAATCTTCATGGCGAATGATAAACCCATCGCGCTTGCTCGTTTCCGCATACATACAATACAGCAAAGGAATATCCTCAGATGTTCCTTCCCGCACAAAAATCCCCTTTTTCTCAGCTAATCGGATGTTGTACCGAGTTTTCTGTTTCATCCTCTTCAGCAATTCCTCCTCAGATCTCGTAAGATCGAGGATCACCGTATTTCGGAATTGGACTTGTTCCCTTGAAAATCTCCAGCCACGCTCACGGAGAAGAAAATATACTTTTTTACCCGTGTTCTCATTGTTGCTTCCCATCTCTGCACCTTTTTGATCACTTGCTTTAAAGCGTTCCTTCTCTGCGGTTGGGTTGCCATAAAATAGCTCTTCGCCTCGCCCTACTTCAACATCAGGATCAATCTTAATCAAGATTGCTCTCTGTTCGCAAGCCAGTGTTTCCAGATTCATCATTACTTCCTTAACCAAGGATAAATCGCTCCAATCCCTCACAAGCGGCCCCTTTGGAATGTAAAGGATAGAAGCGAATCGACCAACTATTGGCAAAGAAAGCTTTCGTTTCAAGACTAAAGCTGCACTCACCACTTCATCGCCCCTTTTCCAAACTTTTGGAATGACTTCCCACCCGAATCGTTGTTTGACCATTCCCCACTGCCAAGTCTGTAAAACATGGGGCTTAGGAAATACAGCGATGATCTCATTCCAGTTTTCAGCGCTATTCATTAAGGCGCTTCCTTTGTAAATAAAGGTTGTATAAAGTATACAGTGGAGGAGAAGCCACGTAATCATAAGGACCAGCATAGCGCACTAAATTGCCGCCAAATCCCCGCTTGAATCGATAAACCCCCCAAAGTCCATCCCTTCTTTTTTCAAATTGACTTTCCAAAAACGTTTCATCATAATCGGGAACACCCCACAAGTCATACGATGTGCACCCCCGTTCTTTTGCCCAAAGAATCGCTCTCCACTGAAGTAAGTACGGTGCCATCACTTCCCGATATTGATTTGTGGATGCACCGTAAAAATAAAAGGCACGGTTTCCCTGCGCAAATACCATCAACCCAGCAATCGGGATATTCTGATAACGAGCCATAAAAAGCTCACACTGTCCCTTTTCCCTAAAAAGATGATATACCTTTTCATAATAATCTCTGCTGTGGACACTGAAGCGGTCTCTCTCTCCAGTCTGCACGATCATTTGATAGAAAAGTTTGAGATCGTCGCTTGTCTCGACCATAACCCCCTTGCGCTCTGCAAGTCGAATGTTGTAGCGCGTTTTCTGTTTCATTTTAGCCAAAATTTCGGACTCATCTTTCTCGATGTCAATCAGAATGGTGCGTAAGGGTTGAATGGAATGTCGGCTTGGAACAAGCCCCTGCGGACAAGCCCTTAAATGATCTTGATTCTGAACTATAACATCTGGTTCGATCTTGACAAATAGGATATGCATCTTTTGACAAAGCTCTCTCAAACGTTCGGTAAGAGAGGTGCCCATTTCTTCTTGCTCCCCATCGTTTATCCATCGAGAAAGTTGATCTTGATGAGTCACGGGACCTTTGGGAATATAGGCGATGCGGAAAATGCCAACTACTCGTCTCATTAAGATTTGACACCCCCAAGTTTTTTCGGTTATGTGAACCACATCCCAACCAAAATTCTCCTTGAACTTTCCCCACATACCACTCTGTAAAATGTGCACTTCAGGAAACCGAGCTAAAAATGACTCCCATCTAAAGTAATCTTTAGAAAGGTTCATAAGGTTTCGGAAGATCTATCGCCCCTTCAAACCAAGAACGGTGGAGGGCGTGCGGAGTAATATCAGAAAATCAACCAAGATATTGCGATTTTTTATGTAATACAAATCATATTCCAACTTGATTGTTGTTTCTTCAATTGAAGCTGCGTAACCATAATTTATTTGTGCCCAACCGGTCAAACCGGGTTTGACCAGCAGGCGCGCTCGATAAAACGGCACCCTCTTCTCAAAGTATTCGACCAATTCCAATCTTTCAGCTCTCGGTCCAACCAGACTCATTTCCCCTCGTAATACATTGATAAATTGAGGCAATTCATCAAGATGAGATTTGCGAAGGATTCGTCCCACTCTTGTTGCTCTTTGGTCATTTTCCTGCGCCCAACGG
>CAKZNJ010000523.1 GCA_937129505.1 uncultured Anaerolineae bacterium
TGCTACGGAATTAGACATTCTCGAAGCTGCGGCGCTGGTTTCAATCCTCGATAGCCCATCCATTCACCCGCTCAACGCTCCCGAAGTCGTTCGCAAAAGGACTGGCGATATTCTGGTTCGCTTGCTCAAAACAGGATGGATGAAACCCGATGAAATTTCCCAAGCCAATCTCGAAAATCTAAAATTCAAACCCGCCGTAGAAACACTGAGCTTAAATCAACCAACTTACGTTGCTATTATCCTTCAACAACTCAGTGAACATTTACCAAGGGAAGTCCTAGAGCGCGGGGGATGGGAAATTATCACGACGATTGATCGAGACCTGCAAGATAATCTCGAATGCGCTATCCAAACCCAGCTTTCGCGGCTGACAACTCAGCAGCAGAGTGTGACTCCGCCAACTGCTGAATGCCCTGCGGCTCTGCTTTTGCCCGCTGTCACCTCCTCTAACCCCTCATTATTTCCCCTAAAGTCCTATGCAGTGATCCTCGATCCTTCATCGAATCAGGTGCTGGCGATGGCGGGCATCGGACAGAAAGCAGAGCAAAGCCAACCTTTTGAGTATGTTGCGTTTGAAAGACAAAGCGCAGGCAGTATCCTCTCCCCGTTTGTTTATTTAGCGGCATTTTCACGAGGGATTCAACCAGCCAGCCTCCAATGGGATATTCCCCTCGACGCTGAGCAAATTCCTCCCAATCTAGATGCAAAATATCACGGACCAATTCGCGCCCGCATTGCACTCGCCAACGATTTTCTCTCCCCAGCGTTCACCCTGTTCAACCAAATTGGCGCCGAGACAGTTATCAATGTAACCAACCAACTCGGCTTATCTTTGTTTCCCCCTGAAGAGATGCCTCGTAATGGCCTGACAGCCCGACAATTTTTCTTCTCAAGCAAGGTTTCTCTCTTAGAAATTGCCCATGCTTATCAACTATTTGCAAATCAAGGTGTTTTGGCTGGCTGGATGACAAGAAAAGCTGATGATGAATATTCCCAATCACTTGCTCCAATCCTGATTCAAAAAGTGGGGGACAGGAATGGACGTGTCCTCATTGACCTAAACGTAGATCAAAGCTATACACAAAAACGGTCAGTGATTAGCCCCGAACTTGCCTACCTTTTGACCCATGTCTTGTCAGATGAAGCGGCACGTTGGCAAACGTTAGGACATCCCAATCCCTTCGAAATCGGGCGCAGAAGCGCGGCGAAATTGGGCCGCTCATCACTGCCCAACCAATACTGGACAATTGGCTATACACCGCAAAGGTTGGTAGCAGTCTGGCTTGGCAATGAAAAGAATCCCGAGGTTCAACTAAAGCCAGCCAGCGCAATGAACCTTTGGCATGCCCTCATGCAATACAGTTCGCAAGAGCTTCCCGCCGCCGATTGGAGTCCTCCCGCCACCTTGCTCACTATCAATGTATGTGATCCATCTGGAATGTTGCCCGATGCAGACTGTCCCAACACTGTCAATGAACTCTTTATTTCTGGCTTCGAACCGCGCCAAACGGATCAGCTCTTTCAGACATACCTGATTAATGAGCAAACAGGGCGCTTGGCAACTGTCTTTACCCCTCTCGAATTGGTCAAAGAGCAGCGGTACCTCACCATTCCTGCCGAAGCCCAAGAATGGGCTTCAGCAGCGGGTATCCCCTTACCCCCCAAAGAATACGACATCATCCAGCTCCCCCCTAGTCCTGCACAAGATGCCCAGATCACTTCACCCCAAATGTTTGCATACGTGCGGGGAGCACTCAAGATTATCGGCACTGCTGGAGGAGAGGATTTTCAGTATTATCGGCTACAAGTGGGCGAAGGGTTATTTCCCCGTCGTTGGTTACAAATAGGCAGCGATTACTCGAACCCTGTCAAGGATGACTTACTCGGCTCTTGGGATACAACCGGATTAAGCGGTTTATATACCCTACAGCTGCAAGTTGTTCGAAAAGAAAATCGCGTCGACACCGCGCTTGTTCAACTCACCGTAGATAATACTTCACCGACAGTGACGATACTCTTTCCTGAAGTCAACGCTACTTACGCAATCAAGGAATACCCCTCGCTGACATTTCAGATTCAGGTCGCTGATGATTTGGGTCTCCAACGAGTTGAGTTGTTCTTAGATGGAAAGAACTTACAAACCTTCACCCACCCCCCTTATGTTTATCCTTGGCAATCCGCCGTTGGCTCCCATCGTCTCTCGGTTCTCGTCCACGATTTTGCTGGAAACCGCGCTCAAACCGAGACAGTGTTCAATATCACCCCCTAAAAAGCACGCAACCTTCTTGTTGTTTAATTTACCTGAAATAACTTTCCGTTTGGCTATTGACTTTGCCTTCGTCCCCTTTTATACTATGAATAACTGAACGACGTGCGAAAGCCGTTTTTCGCCTAACCCGCTTATTTCCCTCTTAGCACAGAAAGCACACGGATAAGTAAGATTGCTTTTGCCATGAAGAATAATTGGGGATGTCGTATCTTTTTGATTGCAGTGCCGGTTACCCTGACTTTCTTGTTAGGATGTCAAGGTGAACCGAGGCCTCCATCGGCTCAAATCACATTGGCACATTTAGCCCTCGAAGCGACTCAGTTGGCTCAAAAAGCGACTCAATCTGCCTTAGAACTCCAAGCCACAGCTCTATCCCAACAAGCAACTCAGCTAGCCCTACAACGAGAACAAATCAGCACCTCTCCTGCAGAACTCATCCCAACCCAAGAACCAACGATTTTCTCAACTCCGACCCCTGAAGTAGATTACGACCAACAAATCCGAGCTTCAAAAATACTCCTTTTCGAGGATGTATCGGGGAATTCGCTAGGCTTAAACCGCTATGTCAAAGAAGCCTTGGACGAAGCGGGGTATACCTACAGAGATGTCGGCAGCGCACAAGGTTGGTTCA
>CAKZNJ010000524.1 GCA_937129505.1 uncultured Anaerolineae bacterium
ACCTGTTTGAGGAGGCAAGCGATTGACCCCCATCATCGTTGGAATGTTTGGCCCATAGATGTCCGCGTCCAGTAAGCCCACGCGGGCATCGCGTTGAGCGAGACACACGGCCAAATTGACCGCAATGGTGCTTTTTCCTACCCCGCCCTTGCCAGAGCCGACGGCGATCGCATTTCGCAAGGGTAAATCGAGCAAACTACGCACACGCCCATCATTCGGCACATTGGAAGTCATCTCAATTTGAACTTCTTGAACACCCTCCAATGCCAATACTGCCTGACGCGCTTCTTGTTCAATTTTGCCTCGTAAGGGACAAGCTGGTGTCGTCAATTCAATTTTGAAGCTCACCCGTTTACCGTCAATCTTTATGTCTTTGATCATGTTCAGACTGACTAAATCACGATGTAGTTCTGGTTCTTGAACATGACTTAAGGCTTCTAAAACTGCCTTTTCCGAGATACTACTATCCTTCATAGTTTTTCCTTCTTTAGTTTTACATCCTTGTTACTTCCAATAATTTCCAATAATTTATGAAAGATTCGGGAATATTCAACAACTCCCGCTCACAATCTCATCTACACCTAACCTGGTTCAGCCGTTGTTAATTGAACCAGACTTTTGATCTCTTGCAAACATGTCTCGAAAAGCTGGATTAACTCATCATCCGTACCACGAAATTTTTTTATGGTTTGTCTAGCACATTGTTCGCAACCCTGATGCGCTCGCCAGGTATCACCCTGGCATGTGACACAACCAGCTAATCGAGCCATAAGGAGTACAAACGCTTTTCGTTCTATATCACCGATGGTTTTCTTATTAATTGTCTCAATAAAGGCTTGCCATTTCTTGCCTCGCACGTCAGCTAGGAGAGGTATCAAGCGCGGGGGAAACAACAACTCCGTATGCATGGTTATAGTCAAAATGACCTAATTTTCCGCCGCAGCAGCCTTTTTTGCTGCCTTTGCAGCTTCAGCCTCAGCACGTAGCGCTTCTTCCCGTTCGTAATTGGTTGGACGGATCGAAGCATAATAGCTGACTGGCTTGCTGAGTTTTTCCTTATTATAAATGTTTTGAGTATGCCGATCATAAACGGACAATTCATAATCGTGGTCCATTTTGATCGCATCAAACGGACAATACTCTGCACAAAAGCCGCAGTTCATACAAATATCTACATCGATGTAAAACTCCGCCGGCTCTGGAACTGGCCGCCCTGTCTTCGGATCGGTGGTGCGCACAATCCAAATACATTGCGGCGGACATACTTTTGCACAAATACCACAGGAGGTGCATCGGTGAAAGATGCTGCCGTCTTCTTTCTCCTCATACACCAAAAAGGGGATAAAGCGAAACTCTTCCGGAACAGGAACCTTTTCTTCGGGATACTGGATCGTAAAAACACCGCTTGTGTCTTTGCTCATGCGGTGGCGAATACCTTCTTCCGTGTAATACCGCTTTCCCAGCCATTTAATGTCGTCGATATAAGTACCGATAAATCTACGTAGGGTGACTCCCAGACCTTTGAGAATGCCAATTCCATCCATGATTCAACTCCATTCCCAAAATTAGCGATCCAACTCGCCGAGAACAATATCAATCGAGCCTAAGATTGCGACCGCGTCGGCGACTTTATTGCCCTTTGACATCGTTTCCAATGCCGTGATGTTGACAAAAGATGGCGCCCGAACATGATACCGCCACGGGTTAGGTTTTCCGTTCGATACCACATAGAATCCTAACTCTCCCTTGGGGGCTTCCACACGGCCATAAGCTTCACCCGCTGGAACACGAACCTGATACTGGGATTTTCCAGTCTGGATTGGGCCATCGGGCAGATCGCGGATAGCCTGCTGTAAAATTCGAATGCTCTGGCGGATTTCATCCATACGAACAAGATATCGATCATAGACGTCACCGTGATAGCGCACCGCCACATCGAACTCAAAGCGGTCGTAAATACTATAAGGGTCAGCGCGCCGAATATCATACGGCACCCCCGAAGCGCGCAATAGGGGACCACTCGTCGAATAGGCAATTGCTTGTTCGGGGGTTAAGACGCCAACCCCCTCACACCTTGCTCGGATAATTTCATTATTGGTCAAGTACAAATCCAGCTCATCAATGCGCCGCGGTAATCTTTCATAAGCCAAGTCGCGCATCTTTTCATAGACCCCAGCAGGCAAATCGCGGGCAACTCCGCCAAAGCGGAAGTAGTTACACATCATCCGTGAACCGGTTACCGCTTCAAATATATCCAAAATCAACTCACGCTCTTCAATTGCGTACAACATCGGGGTGAAGTACGGGCTGCTCACCGCCCAACTCGCCCTGGCCCTGGAGGGGGTAGACCGGGAGCGCATCCTCGCCCAGATCGTGGACCTGCTCGCCCAGCGGATGGGACCCTGAGTCGTGGTG
>CAKZNJ010000525.1 GCA_937129505.1 uncultured Anaerolineae bacterium
CATAAAAACTTACTGCGGGATAACGCCGTCTATCAGGAAATCTACACTTCCCAGCTAGGCGACCCACAGGAGTTAGAAGTTCAACATGTCTAAGAGTAGCTTCTCACAATCCGCTCCAGAGTTCCGCCTGCGAATGGTCAGGGGACCGATGTCGCTTAGCCGCGTCGAAAAAGCGCGCGATCCTAAGGGGGCATTGCGACGGTTGGTGCCCTATTTAGGAAGTCATCGGTGGCTGCTTAGCGCAGTGGTTGCGTTGATTTTGATCTCAACTTTCTGCGGCTTGGTAGGGCCCTATTTGATAGGTAGAACGATCGATGACCTAGTCCGAACCCGAAGCGTTCAGAACCTCCCCCGCTTTTCGCTCTGGATGTTGATTGTTTTCCTCGTCGGCAATCTCAGCGAGGGGATTTCGGGATGGTTGATGGCAGCCGTCTCTCAAGGCGCCTTGCAGAAGTTGCGCCGAGACTTATTTGCCCATTTACAGACGCTTCCCTTAAGTTTCTTCGACTCTCACACGGTGGGAGAGGTGATGAGTCGGATGACCAACGATGTAGACGCAATCAATCAAGCGGTCTCGCAGAACATCCTCTCCTTGCTTGCCAGTACTTTATCCCTGGTTGGCATCTTGGCCGCGATGTTTCTTCTAAACGTGTGGCTTGCGCTTGCGGCGGTTATTGTGGTGCCGTTGATGTTCTGGTTTACAGATTTTGTCGCCCGTTACACACGCAAAGGATTCCGTGAGCTGCAGGGTTCGCTGGGTAATCTCAACGGGATCATGGAAGAAGCAATTAGCGGTCTGCGGGTGGTCAAAGCTTTTCGGCGCAATCAATCGGTCCTTGACAGTTTTCGAGAAAACAATCAGTCCGTTTATCGAGCTGCTGTGTCTGCCAATTCCTATGCCTTGTTGTTAATGCCACTCACCAATCAATTGGGAAATTTATTTGTGATCGCCATTGCTGGCTTAGGAGGCTGGTTGGCGATCCACCAAATGGTCAGTGTTGGCATGATTGCCACTTTTATTAGTTATGCCCGTCAGTTCATTAACCCTTTACGCCAATTAGCAAATATGTATAACTCCATCCAAGCTGCCCTGGCAGGCGCGGAACGAGTCTTTGAAGTGATGGATATTCCTGGTGAAGAGATTCAGCCGCCTGTGTCAAATACCCTAAAAGCAGTGCGCGGCGAAGTATCTTTCCGAAATGTGCATTTTGGTTATTCCCCTTCACAAAAGGTGATAAAAAACTTTTGTTTAGAAGCTAAAGCAGGACAAACCATTGCACTGGTAGGCCCAACTGGCGCAGGAAAAACCACGTTGGTCAATTTGCTCTCTCGGTTTTACGAGGTTGATGAAGGATGCATCTGTTTAGACGGGCGAGATATCCGTGAGATACCCAAAGAGGAACTGCGTCGCCAGATGGGGGTTGTCCTGCAAGAT
>CAKZNJ010000526.1 GCA_937129505.1 uncultured Anaerolineae bacterium
ACTGATTAGCCAAGCCGCTGAGTTTCGGACCGATAAAGGATGAATCTCGCTCGTTGCTGGATGTGCCGCAACCGACCTCCCACTCCATCATGTCGAGTGGAAGGTCGGTTTTTATGCTGGAATACGCTGCGGCGTATCCGTTATAAAAAGCAGTCCGAGTGGATGATCGCTGTTGATTGTGCCTGAACAAGTTTTGCTTGGGAAACCACAGTTGCCTTTCACTGCTTGGAGCGAGATTGTTGCCTATCGCAGGGAAAAATTGGGTAAAATTGGGTTATGGAAAACGTAGCCCCTAATCCGCAACGTCAAGAGAAAGCACGCCACTATGCCCGCCTTAACCGGCGCCTGATGCTGGTCAATCTGGCTTTGAGCGGCGGTTATGCGCTCGCTTGGTTGTTATTCGGCTGGTCAAAGCAGTTGAGCACAGCCGTACAAGCCCTGACCCCTTACCCCTGGCTGCAAGTGTTCTTTTTTCTGCTGGTTTTTGGGGGTCTGCTCTATCTGATCGGCTTGCCACTCAGTTGGTACGAGTCCTACCATTTGCCCCATCGGTTTGAACTTTCCACCCAGACGCGGCGGGGCTGGGTGATCGACCAGCTTAAAGGGATTGCTGTGGGGGGTGCCTTGAGTTTGTTGGTTCTAGAGGTGCTCTATGCGGTTCTGCGCGCCTCGCCGCAAAATTGGTGGATTTGGGCAACCCTCTTTCTGCTGTTTCTCAATGTGGTGCTTGCCTATCTAGCACCGATCGTGCTCTTCCCCATCTTTAACAAGTTCCGCCCGTTAGGGGAGGAGTATGCCGACTTGGTCGAACGGCTTAAGCGGTTAGGGGAGCGGGCAGGGGCGCGGGTCGAGGGTGTATACGAGATGGACATGAGCCGCCGCACCAAAGCGGCGAACGCAGCTCTGACCGGGCTAGGACGAACCCGGCGGATTATCCTAGGCGATACTTTGTTGAGAGAATTTTCTGCCGATGAAATTGAGACCGTTTTGGCGCATGAACTAGCTCACCATGTCCATAAAGATATTCCGCTTTTGATGGCGGTTTCGACACTCTTGACGGTGACGGGGATGTACTTGGTTTCCATCGTCATGGCTTGGGGAGTGCCCTTCTTTGGCTTTTCAGAGGTGGGCGAAGTGGGCACAATGCCGCTGCTGATGTTAACTTTTGGTGCTTTTCAGTTGGTGGTCATGCCGCTTGTGAACGCCTTTTCGCGCTGGCGGGAGAGGCTAGCCGATCGATATGCCCTTCGAATGACGGGGAGAGGCGAAGTCTATGCGACAGCCTTGGCGAGATTGGCAGATCAGAACTTGGCTGAAGCTGAGCCTGAGCCGTGGGTGGAATTTTTGCTCTATGACCACCCGCCGATCGGGAAGCGAATCGCCATGGCAAAGGAATGGTGCTGAGCGGAAAAGCCGTTGAATGCTTACTCAGTTT
>CAKZNJ010000527.1 GCA_937129505.1 uncultured Anaerolineae bacterium
GTGCGGGAGCAGGACGAGGAGGCACTGGCACGTACCCGGCAGAAGGTGCATGACACCATCGCGCAGTTCCTGGCACCGCTGATCGAGCGTGAGGTGCCGTTCGCGGTCTGGACTGATGCCCTCGATTCATACGTCGCCGCCCATCCGCCGCCCATCGCGGCGGCAGACGGGCTCGCCGCGATCGTGCCGTCGGCGGCGGGCAGGGTGTGGGCCACATTGCCGCCGAGGGTAGCGACATTGCGCACCTGCGGACCACCGATCAACCCTGCGGCTTCAAACAGAGCAGTGGCGAACTGGCGGGTCGGTTGCCAAGAGACCACGCGGTTGAGCGGCACACCAGCCCCAATCCACAACGCCCCTTCTCTGATCTCAAGCATCTGCAGTTCGGCGATACAAGAAAGGTCAATCAATGTTTTGACCGGCGCATGGCGGCCCTGTTGAAGCTCAAGAAGCAAATCCGTACCGCCCGCAATCACCTTGCTTTGCGGCTCGCTTTGCAAGAGCGCCAGCGCTTCATTTAGTGTATGGGGAAGATAATATGAAGTCCAAGTTGGCATGGATCGGCGTAACTCCTGCTCCCATTAGATGAGAACGGCGGCACTTTTCGACGGAAACCCCTTCCGACGCCGACACAGCTCAACCTGCGCCGACCGCCGATCCAGACAGGGCTATTATAACATACTCTACACCCCTTATCAGGGTGCGAATTGGATAAAACTCAGAGCCGGCTTGTAGATTTTTCCAGAGAAAAAATCGCAGGGCGAAAATTCATTCGCCCTGCAGGGTGTACAAGGTATGAAATGGCTGGCGTTGAGATCGATTTAGTAGACACCCTCGGGGAGGGTTGCGATCTCGCCGTTGATGATCTTTTGCAGGATATCGGCAATTTCTTGCTTCAACGAATCGGGCACTTGGGCTTCCCATTCAGAGCCGTACTTGAGGCCAACGCCGCCGTTCTCAAGGGTGCCGATCCAGTTGCCGCTTTGGAAGTTGTTGTTGATCAGCATCTCGATGGTCTCAAGGACGAAGAGATCCATGTTCTTCATGGCGTTGCTGAGGATGTATTTTGCCTTGTCGGGGTTGGCAAGAGACCAGTCGTTGTCCACACCGATCAACAGACCGAAATCGCGCTCTTCCATTACCGCCAGAGTGCCCAAGCCTACCGGTCCGGCAACAGGCATAATGATGTCTGCGCCTTCGTCCATGAGGGTCTCACCCATCTTGCGCCCGTCATCGGTGCTCTCAAAGTTACCCACCTCTAGGCCTTGGCGAGTTTCGACATCCCAGCCCAAAACCTGGACGTTCGTGCCATGCACTTTGTTGTATTCAGCAACGCCGAGCGCAAAGCCATCCATAAATTTGGTGGTGGCAGGGAAGGCGATGCCAACATAGGTGCCGACTTTGCCGGTTTTGGTTATGCCGGCTGCCAGATAACCGTTCAGGAAGGTCGCTTGGTCAATGGCAAAACCGGAGCCACGCAGGTTGGGGAACTCGAGATAGTCCACGTCGATGGTGGCGAAAAGCTGATCAGGGTTGGCTTGAGCGGCTGCAGCGGTAGCATCGGCAAGCAAGAAGCCAACGGTGATGATCAAATCACAACCCTGCTCGAGGAAGGCGTTGATGTTGACTTCGTAGTCGGCCTGTTGTTGCGATTCGAGAAATTTTCCTTCAACCAAATCGGGATATTTCTTCATGGCGTCTTCGATGCCCTTCCATGCTGTGGCATTGAAGGACTTGTCGTCAATACCGCCAACATCGGTAACTTGACAGATCAACAGCTTCTTGGCGGGTGCCTCTGTGGCTACAGGTGCTTCCGTGGCGGCGGGTTCTTCTGTAGCAACAGGTGCCTCGGTAGCGGCAGGTGCTTCCGTCGCCGGCGGTTGCTGGGGTTCTGGCGTTGGTGTAGCCGCTGGCGCGCACGCTGCGACCAATAGAGACAACAGTACAAGCATCGATAGAATTTTTACAAATCGATTCATGGTGTTCTTCTCCTCTTCTAGAATAGGTGATTGGAATCGCTTGTCCTAGACAAGCCTAAGGTATTATACTCGAAATTGATCGGCTTGATCCTTTGGATTGGAGGATAAGGGGAAATCTTTAGGGTGGATGAGAGGTTGATCCTAGGAGCACCGTTCGTCTTGCAACTCCCCAACGCGACTAGGCTGAACCCAATATCTCTCGCTGAAGCAGTGGTTTAGACGTATAATTAAAGAACGCGTATTTTTACATCGTGGAGGAATAACATCATGAATAAATGGTCCGTGCTCATTACGGATGGTTTGGAGGACAAGGGACAAGCAATCTTGCGTTCTGCTTGCGAGGTGGAGGACCGCAAGGGAATTGCTGCCGAGGAACTCATCCAAATCATAGAGAATTATGACGCTCTCATTGTGCGTAGTCGTACCAAAGTCACGGCTGAGGTGATCTCTCAAGCCAAGAAACTCAAGGCAATCGGTAGGGCAGGCGTCGGGGTGGATAACATCGATTTGGCGGCGGCTTCTGCTAAACAAATTACGGTGGTCAATGCCCCACAATCGACTACGATTGCAGTCGCCGAACACACAATAGCCATGATGGTTGCCCTAGCACGCAACCTTACCCAAGCGGATGCCAGCATGAAAAACGGCCAGTGGCTGAAAACGCAACTGATGGGCAGCGAACTTTATGGGAAGACGTTCGGTTTGATCGGGGTGGGCAACATTGGAACCCAGGTTGCCCTGCGGGCGGCTGCCTTTGGCATGACCGTTTTGGGTTATGATCCCTACCTGAATGAGGATAAGATTCAGCAACGTGGCGCGCAGGCGGTTTCACTCCCTGATCTGCTCGCGAAATCCGACTTTATCAGCGTTCACGTCCCCCTTAATCCCGAAACGCGCAATATGCTCAATGGACAAACATTCGCAGCGATGAAACGGGGCGTGCGCATTATCTGCACCGCGCGGGGCGGGGTAATTGACGAGACAGCTCTGCTCCAAGCCCTTGAGTCTGGCCAGGTTGCCGGCGCTGCATTGGATGTTTTCGCTGTCGAACCGCCAGGATTAACCGCCCTGGTCGCTCACCCCCGCGTGATTGCTACGCCCCACATTGCTGCTCAAACGGCAGAAGCACAGGCGCGCGCCGCAGTGGATATCGCCGAAGAAATCCTCGCAGCCTTAGAGGGGAAGCCTCTGCGCTGGAAAGTGGTATAAATAAACTGATGCCTCGTTGCAAATCAAATTCGTTAGGAGACTCATGACGACCAAAATTGAACAGCTAAAAACCCACCTTGCGGAGATCAGCGACTTGATGTACATTGGCAATTTGCTCGGTTGGGATCAGGAGACCAACATGCCCCCTGCCGGCGTTAAGGAGCGGGGCGAACAGATGGCTACCATTGCCCGCCTGGTTCAGCAGCGTATCACTTCGGATGAACTCTGCCGAGCCTTGGAAGAAGCCGAAGCAGAAGTTGTCGGTATGGACCCCGACTCGGACGAAGCACGCTTAGTCAAAGTCACCCGTCGGGAAGTGGACAAACGCCTTAAAGTTCCCAGCCGTTATTATGAAGAGCTCTCTCAATTAGCCGTCGAATCGTATGCCGCCTGGAAAGAAGCCCGCGAAGCAGATAACTTCGAGCGCTTTCGTCCCTATCTGGAACGAATGGTGGATTTGCGTCGCGAGTTTGCTTCTTACTTCAGCCCTTATGAGCATGTTTATGACCCGTTGCTCAACGAATTTGAACCAGGCTTGAAGACAAAAGAGGTTCAACAGATCTTTACCGAGCTGCGTCCGCGACAGGTCGCCCTGATTCAAGAGATCACCTCCCGCCCGCAAGTCGATGACTCCCCCCTGCGTCAATATTTTGATCCCCAAAAACAGTGGGATTTCGGCGTAGAAGTCCTAACCAAGTTCGGCTATGATTGGCAGCGCGGTCGTCAGGATAAAGCTGCTCACCCCTTCACGACCAGCTTTGGCTTGAATGACGTGCGCATCACGACCCGTATTCTCGAAGATTATGTCGGTTCGGCGTTATTTAGCTCGATGCATGAGTGCGGTCACGCGCTCTATGATCTCGGTTCAGATCCGGCGCTGGCGCGCACTCCCCTGGCTGGTGGAAGTTCACTTGCCTTGCACGAGTCCCAGTCTCGCTTGTGGGAGAATCTGGTCGGACGATCCAAGCCATTCTGGGAGCATTTCTACCCTCGCTTGCAGGAGTATTTCCCCCAGCAGTTAGGCAATGTGTCATTGGATGCTTTCTATAAGGGGATTAACAAGGTAGAGCCCTCGCTGATTCGAGTCGAAGCAGACGAAGCTACCTATAATTTGCATGTGATGCTCCGTCTGGAAATCGAAATCCAGTTGATGACAGGCGAATTGCAAACCGCTCACTTGCCCGAAGCCTGGAATACCCTGATGAACGAGTACTTGGGGCTGACCCCACCCAACAACGCGAAAGGGGTGTTACAAGACGTGCATTGGTCGCATGGTTATATCGGTTATTTTCCCACCTATTCGCTAGGCAACCTAATCTCTGCCCAGCTGTGGGATACGATTCAGAAGGAGATCCCCAATTTGGACGATCAGATCCGCAAAGGTGAATTTGGTGAGCTGCTAGAGTGGTTGCACGCCAAGATACACCGCCACGGCTCGAAATTCGAGGCACCTGAACTCGTCCAACGCATCACCGGTCAATCGATCACCCCGCAGCCCTACATTCGCTATTTGCGCCAAAAGTACGGCGAAATTTACGGTTTTTAGTCGCAACAATGGACATCGGGAGGCAGTATGGCACGCATCCTCTTTATCGATGACGACCCCATGACGCTGGAAACGCTTTCCAAGGCAGTCGAGGTTTTTGGTCACCAAGCGCTTCACGCTCACAACGCGAAAGAAGGCTTGGAGATTGCCCGCCAACAGTCTCCCGATTTGATTTTTACCGATTTGCGTTTGCCGGACATGGAAGGATTAGCGCTGGTCGGTCAATTACACAAGGATCCGTTGACGGCGCCAATCCCTATTTTGGTTTTGTCTGCTAGCCCTGCGCTCGATGAAATCGAGCGCGCCGAGGCTGCTGGCGCACGAGGGTTTGTCCATAAACCAATCCGTCTGCAGGCTTTACTCGAACTGATCCAAAAACACTGCAACAAATGAGCCTGATTGCCTCATCGGCAAACAAACGCAAGCGAAGCTTTCTCCGGCGCGGGTGGAGTTGGGTAAGGTTGCTGTTTTCTATGACAATAATCGCCGGGTGCACCTTGCCTAACTCTTCCACCATCCCAACCCCTTATCCAACCCACCATCTCCCTACTCTGATTGCTCTGACGGTTCAAGCCCAGCGCACACAAGGTGGGTTTCCGGAGCCCGATGTCTCAATCAGCACAGTGGAACCAAACGCTCGTCCCCCTGAAGTTACAGCCAGCCCTATCCCCGCCACTGTCACGCCCACCCTCACCGTCACCCCCCGACCGGAGCAACTGATCCCTGTGGCGGTGACGCCGCCCTCTCAGGCGACAATCCCCAATGCTGTTATCCAAATTAAACGTCCAGGACCATATTCCAAAGTCGTTTCGCCTATCTCACTCCTAGCCGATCTCAAGCCGGGCAAAGGAAAACAGGTTCAAATTGAACTGTTTGGCGAGGATCGGCGAGTTTTGGTTCGCCAGATCCAACCGGTTGTCTGGATCGACCGCTCGGGCTTTGCTCGGGTGTACCTCAGCATCCCCTTTGAGATTCGCGCCGTAGCTGAAGCTGGTTGGCTGACCCTTTCGGTCACCGATGACCTTGGCCGCATTACAGCAGTGAACTCCACACCGTTGATCTTGCTCTCGATTGGTGAAGCCGATATTATCCCCGCTGTCGATCTGCGAGCGCCGATTTTAATCCAACAGCCTCAACCCAATGCTCTTATTCAGGGGAAGAAGGTGGTCACCAGTGGTTTGGTGCGCAGTGGGGGGGATACGTATTTGATGATTCAGCTTCTGGATGCGGGGGGTAAAGTCCTAGGTCAGCGGGTGACCAACGTGCAGCCAGCCAAAGAATTAGGCTTCAGTTCGTTCAATACCGAAGTGCCTTATGTGGTTGCCGAACCAACCCCGGCCTTACTGGTGGTCTGGCAAGGAGTAGGTAGCCTAAGCAATGTCTTGTACCTCGCCAGCGTCGATGTGTTGCTCAGCCCCTAGGTGGAAAAATGGAGGGGACAAACCAAGAAAAAGGGAGCAGTTCCAGCTTAATCCGTGGGCAAGGGGAGATGACTTCAAAGAATAAAAGCGATTTGGAACTTCATTCGAGCCAGCAAAAGGTACGGTGGCTAACAAGGTTCCTCCTTGACACGAAGGACACAAAGATCACTTTTCAATTTCTTGGTGTCCTAGTGTCTTTGTGTTAGTCCTCTTGAAACGTTTCACACCAAGACAGGAAGGAGCAGATTTTTGTCCTTGGTGCTCTTTGTGGTGGTCAGAGACATTGCCGCTTTCTGCGGCTGCCGCTACGCCCTGCTCTTTGCCATACACCACCTCAAAAACCATTCGCCTTAGCGGATGATTGCAGGCAAAAAGATCAACTCGCCAACCAGCGGCTGAACATAGATCGGGGCATCATCGCGGATAATCACTAAAATCTGCACTGTTGAGATAATCCTTTTCAATCTCAAGGATGTTGCTTGTCTTTGGCATTCTTTTCGTATGCCATATTGTTAAGGAACTATGTTGGATTTACTTTAGCATCAAATCGCAAATCTATTCCATAAAGCACCGCAAAACCAGTAAAATTGGCAAACGATGTTTGTTTTAGCCTCTACCTCACCCAGGCGGCGACAGCTTTTAGAGATGCTCGCCATCCCCTTCACCATTCATCCTGTTGAGGTGGATGAGACGCCCCAACCCGATGAACATCCGGCGGAATATGTGCGCCGTCTTTCGCTAAGCAAAGCCCTTCAAGCGGCGGAGCAGTTGGATCGTCAGGCGATCATCCTTGCCGCCGACACAACCGTCGCCATCCAAACCGAGGCGGATAGGTGGTCTATTCTAGGGAAACCCGCTGATGCCCGCCACGCCGCAGAGATGTTGCGTTGTTTGCGCGGTCGGGTTCATTATGTCTTTACGGGTTTAGCCCTATTGCGCAATATGGATGGGCGGCTGTGGTCGGATGTCTGCACTTCAGAGGTACCCATGCGCAACTTCAGCGAGGAAGAGATGTATGCCTATATCGCCAGTGGTGACCCTTTAGATAAAGCTGGTGCCTATGCCATTCAACACGAGGGTTTTCATCCCGTGGAAAAATTCGAGGGGTGCTTTGCGAATGTGATGGGGTTGCCGCTTTGCCATCTGGCGCAAATGCTCGATCAAGCAGGGATCAGTGTGCAAAATCAAATCTCCCTTCGTTGTGTTCGATCCTTGGGTTATCCCTGCGCTCTCGATCAAAGATATGGGTTTCGCCGCTGAGCGGCGTTGCGAACCTGTTTTCAAAACAATTTGGCATTAGCTAAAGAGAGCTTATAAAGGGCGACAATCCGCCGCCGCGCGACATTTGTCATAATGAACTTTATGATGAATTTCCTATATCGCACATCGAGCTATTCATCTATAATTAAAAAAAGTTAATCTTAGCGCTTCTCATCATCTTTGTTCCAGTTCGTTTTTTAATCGAAAAGTGTACTCTTTCCTGTTGTCAAGCAATTCGATAACCAGAGGAGGTGCAAATCGAGCCGACGAACCATAACTTGACCCTACCCATAAACTTTCTTATAGGAGAAGGAAGATGAAGGTATCGATAGGTATCTTACTGGTGATAGTCAGTCTTGGACTAGCAGCTTGTCAATCCGCCCCCCCCGCCCCGCCCACCGAAGCACCGCAAATGCCAACCCCCGTATGTCCTACAGCCGTCCCCTGCCCGCCGGTTGTTGAACCGCTGGTCAAACAGGTGCCTTTTGAAGCTCAGTGGTCAGCTTCAGGTCATAACAAAGCTGACGCTTTAGCCTTTACCTACTGGAATGAAAGCGAGGAGAAGGCAATTCCCGTTGAATGCGCCAAATGTCATGGCGAGGCGGGTTTCTTGGACTTCCTCGGTGAAGATGGCACAGCAGCCGGCGTGGTAGACAAAGCCGCACCGCTTGGGACCACTGTGACGTGTGTAACTTGCCACAATGCTTCCACCGCTCAGATGACCAGCGTCAGTTTCCCCTCAGGTGCTGAAATTAAGGGACTCGGCGGCGAAGCGGTTTGTATGCAGTGCCATCAAGGGCGTGCTTCTAAGGTGAGTGTGGATCAGGCGTTGGAGCAGGCGGGCTTAACCACCGAGCTTGATAAAACCAATGCGGACCTTGGCTTCATCAACATCCACTACTACGCCGCCGCTGCTACCCTGTATGGAACACAGACCAAAGGTGGCTATGAATATGATGGAAAGAACTACGATGCAAAGAATGATCACGTAGAGGGATTCGACACCTGCATCGGCTGCCATAACTCACACACCCTCGAGCTGAAGCTTGAAGCGTGCACTACCTGCCATCAAGGGGTTGCCAGCGTTGAAGATGTGCGCAAGATTCGCATGGCTGGCTCCGAGGCAGATTACGATGGTGATGGGGACATCCAAGAGGGTATAGCCAGCGAAATTGAAGGCTTGCAAGAGATGCTCTTCACTGCCATTCAGGCGTATGCCAGTGAGGTCGCTGGACAAGCAATCGGCTATAACCCCGAAGCGTATCCTTATTTCTTCAATGACACCAACAACGATGGATCCATCGATGAAAGTGAAGCTGTCTTCCCCAACCGCTATCAAAGCTGGACAGGGCGCTTGCTCAAAGCAGCTTACAACTATCAAACCTCTAAGAAAGACCCCGGCGCTTACGCACACGGCGGAAAATATATCGTTCAACTGCTCTATGACTCGATTGAGGACTTGAACACCAAGATCTCTTCCCCGGTCAGTTTGGCGAATGCACGGCGCATCGATCCCGGCCACTTTGCTGGCTCGGAGGAAGCTTTCCGCCACTGGGATGCGGACGGTGAAGTGCGTGGTGCTTGCGCCCGTTGTCATACTGCTTCTGGACTGCCCACCTATCTGAAGAACGGCGTTAACATTGCCGCGCCGCCCTCAAATGGTTTGAACTGTGCAAGCTGTCACGATGACCTAGCTACTTTCACCCGCTTCCAAGTTGGGGCAGTCACCTTCCCCAGCGGGGCAAAATTAGACTTTGGCAACCCAGATGCTAACTTGTGCTTGAATTGTCATCAGGGACGCGAGTCCACCGTCAGCTTGAATAGTGCCATTCAGGCGGCAGGTGTCCAAAATGACCAAGTGTCCGAAATGCTGAACTTCCGCAATCCACACTACTTTGCCGCCGGAGCGACCCTGTTTGGCGATGAAGCAAAGGGCGCGTATCAGTTCAGCGGCAAGGAGTATGTGGGGCGTTTCCTGCATGTGGAGAAGTTTAGCACCTGCATCCAATGCCACAGCGCTCATGCCCTAGAAGTCAACGTGCAGGAGTGTAGCGGGTGTCATACGACAGTCAATACCAGGGCTGATCTGCGCGCCATGCGTTTGAACACTCAGGGTGACTTCGATGGCGATGGGGACGAGGCAGAGGGCTTGGCTGGCGAAGTCCAGACCATGATGGAGAAGCTGTATGCTGCCATTCAGCAGTACGCCAGCACCAAAGTTCAGGCGCCTATCGTCTACGACCCACACGCTTACCCTTACTATTTCAATGACACCAATGGCAATGGGCAGGCAGACCCCGATGAGGTGGCTTTCCCCAACGCCTACAAGAGCTGGACTCCTAACCTGCTGCGCGCTGCCTATAACTACCAATGGGCACAAAAGGACCCCGGTGCTTATGCTCACAATGCAAAATACATCTTGCAAGTCCTATATGACAGCATCCAAGCAGTGGGTGGCAGTGTCAGCGGCATGAAGCGCCCGTAATTTCCCTTTCGTAAACGCCTCAGAAAGCAGGTCGGAGCACCTCCGACCTGCTTTTATCTTGCCTTAACGTGCAATCCCCTGCCAATAGTGCATTGGTGGACAAAGACGCTTGCCCTTGTGCCAGAGTATTTTGGCGCTTTCAGCGATGGGCGGGGATGTCCAGCCCTACAAATGCTTACCCCCTCACAACAACTCAATAAACAAAGCGAAAGGGGTAGAAGAAAGGTGTGTAGAGCCAGAATTTCATCATTTTTGGCTCGCCGGGATTGACAGGTATCACGCCGCATTTGGTAAATACGACGCGTTGTTTGCCTCGCGCCAATAGGCGAGATTTCAGCACCAACCCGCCACAAGTGGGATAGCCGTAAACCGGATCCCAGGTCTCCATATAATAGACGATCATTGAGTACATAGCCGGCTTAATCTCGAAGGTCTTCTCCTGTGGCTCGGCGCGGTCGCCCTTCTCGACAGTCAGAAAGTAAATGTTTTCACTATCCCGCGGATCAATCAATTGGATGCCGAGCTTGACCCCCGATTTGTTGATGATGGTCAATTGGGCACGTGGAGAAGGTTCGAAAGCGGTCAGAAACGTCACACTCAACAAGCTCAAAAGGACAAGAACGAGAATCAGCTTCTTCATTGTCAACTCCAATAGTTTCATTTTACCAGCATGTTTAAGATTGTGTATCAGAAGGACGTTATAATTTGTCTATGCTGCCTCTTACTTCCCAACAACTGCAGGTTGTTCAACACCCGATTGGAGAGCGTTGGTTTTTAGAAGGGAAGGCGGGCTGTGGGAAGACCAGCGCGGCTGTCGAGCGATTGCTTTACCTAATGCAAGCTGGCGTTCCCGCCCATCACATTCTTATCTACGTTCCCCAACGCACATTGGCGCAACCTTATCGGCAAGCATTAGCCGTCCCGGGCGTGATGGCTGGCGGCGCGGTGACCATTCTGACGTTGGGCGGCTTAGCGCGACGCACCATTGAGACCTTTTGGCCGCTAGTGATCAAAGAAGCTGGCTTCGGACAACCTGACGAATGGCCGGTCTTCTTGACCTTAGAGACGGCACAGTATTTTATGGCAAAACTCGTTGAGCCGCTTTTGGCACAAGGCTTCTTTGCTTCGGCAAATGTCCACCGCAATCGCCTGTATAGCCAAATTTTGGATAATCTCAACAAGGCAGCTCTCGTCGGCTTCCCTCACACCGAGATCGGCGAACGCCTAAAAAGCGCCTGGAGCGGCAGCCCGGGACAATTGAGCATTTATGACGATGCCCAAACCTGCGCCAATCTTTTTCGGCAATTTTGTTTGGAGCACAATGTGCTGGATTTCTCGCTTCAAGTGGAGGTCTTTCTCCGCTATCTTTGGAAAAATCCCCTCGTTCAGGAGACTTTACAACGCCAATACCGTCATCTGATTGCCGATAACATCGAAGAAGATGCGCCGGTTTCGCACGACATCCTGCGCCAGTGGTTGCCGAACTTCGAGTCGGCTTTGTTAATTTACGACCATGACGCGGGCTATCGCGTCTTTCTCGGCGCTGATCCGATTTCAGCGTACTCGCTCAAACAGGCCTGCCAGGTTCAGATAACCTTTGAGACCTCCTTTGTTCAACCAGCTCCCCTGCAACGCCTTGAGCAAACTCTGCGATGGACATTCGGTGAGCCGCCACCACCGCCTCAACCCAGCCCCGCTTCGCCGCCAGTGTACCCTCTCTTCGAGCGCTTTTACCCCCAAATGCTGGAGCGAGTTGCCGAACAAGCGGCGCACTGCGTCCATGAAGAGGGGATTCCCCCTTCCCAAGTTGTTATCTTAGCCCCCTATCTATCCGACGCATTGCGCTTCTCGCTGAGCGACTTGCTGGAGAAACGCCATCTGCCGGTTCGGTCACATCGCCCCTCGCGAGCCCTGCGTGAAGAGGCAACCATCCAATGTCTGCTGACGCTGGCTGCGCTGGCTTATCCGCACTATCTACAGCCAAATCGCCTGCAAGACTTTGACCTGACGATTACTTTGCTCCAAGCCATCGAGGGCATGGACCTCGTGCGCGCCCGCTTATTGACCAATATTGTCTCTCGCGAAGTGGATGGCTTACCCACTTTGACTTCCTTTGAACAAATCAAACCTGATGTCCAAGAGCGGATTACCTACCGCATCGGTGAAGCTTATGAGCGCTTGCGGCGTTGGATCGAGGATGTGCGAGCGGCAGACCCCCAAGAATTGGAAGTCTTTTTTGTGCGTCTGTTTGAAGAAATTCTCTCCCAGCCTGGTTACGGCTTTTACCGCAACGAACGCGCCGGTGAATTGACGGCGAATCTCGTTGAATCGGCGCGCAAATTTCGCCAAGCCTTTCGGGAGAGCATGAAGGTCAGCTTGGAAGAGCGCAATCGGGAGTATCTGCGCATGGTGAGCGAAGGCGTGATCGCAGCGCAATACCTGCGCAGTTGGCAACCAGAAAATGAAGAGGCGATATTGATCAGCCCAGCCTATACCTACCTGTTGAGCAACCGCCCTATGGAGGTGCAGTTCTGGCTCGATATCGGCAGCACAGGGTGGTATGAACGCCTCTTTCAACCGCTGACCCAGCCCTACGTCCTCAGTCGGCACTGGAAAAAAGGACAACCTTGGACAGCAGATGACGAAGCGCGAGTTGCCGAAGAAAACCTGCGCCGCATTACGCTCGGACTGGTGCGCCGCTGCCGCCGCTCGATTTACGTTGGTTACTCGGAATACAATGCCAGCGGCTTCGAACAGCGCGGCGATTTGCTGCGAGTCTTACAGGAAAGCGTGGAAATTTTCGCAAGGGCAGCATGACTACTCTGAATCCTATGGGTAGATAAACGATGAGTATCCGACTTCGACAAGCCCAAGCAGAGATAGTGGCTTACCGCAGCGGCAAGATGGGCATCCTAGCTGTGCCGGGCAGCGGCAAGACACTTACCTTGGCTTATCTTGCGGCCGAGCTTCTGACGCACACAACGCTTAAGAGGGGTCAGGAAATCCTCATAGTCACTTTAGTCAACTCGGCTGTCGATGTATTCACTCAACGCATTCGTACCCTCCTTGAGGAACGCGGCTTATTGCCGCTCAACTTTCGCGTGCGCACCTTGCACGGTTTAGCCAACGACATCGTTCGCGAGCGTCCTGAAGCGGTGGGGCTGGATGAGCGCTTTGTCATCTTAGATGAAGGCGAATGCAATCGCATTCTAGAAAGTGCCGTCAAGAGCTGGTTGAATCAGCACGGCAGCTTTCTGTTGGATTATCTCGATGAGAACCTGTCGTCCTATAATAAGCAAAAAGTCAAGGACAAAGAACTGCCGACCTTAGTTAAAGAGATTGCAGTTGCCTTCATTCGGGTTGCCAAAGACCGCCGTCTCACCCCTGCTCAACTGCGTGCTAGGCTGGACCAATTGCCGTTTCCTCTACCCCTGTTGGAGATAGGCGTCGCCATTTATTCGGACTATCAACGTTCGCTCAATTATCGCGGGGCGGTGGATTTCGATGACCTCGTCCGCTTGGCTTACGATGTCCTGCAATGGGAGCCGCAGCTCTTAGAGCGCTTACGCTACCGCTGGCCCTATATCCTCGAAGATGAAGCCCAAGACTCGTCCTATATTCAAGAGCAAATCTTGCGCACTTTAGTTGGCGAAAGCGGAAATTGGGTGCGCGTAGGAGACCCCAACCAAGCGATTTACGAGACCTTCACCACGGCAAATCCCAAATATCTGCGCCACTTTGTAAATGAAGGCGGTGTTATCCGTCGCGATCTGCCCAATTCGGGGCGCTCAAGCTTAAGTATCATGGAGTTGGCAAACCAGTTGGTGCACTGGACGATGAATCAACATCCACTGGAAGCAGCCAGAGACGGTCTGCAGGCACCCCCTTTCATCATCCCCGCTCCACCTGATGACCCCCATCCTAACCCCCCCGATGACCCAGCTAAGGTAATTCTTTACCCGAGAAAATCGAAGGTGAGCGATGAGATCGAGCGGGTGACGAAGTCGTTGAAAAGATGGCTAAAGGATCACCCCGCTTGGACGGTAGCGGTGTTAGCCCCCACTCATGAGCTGGCATTTAAGGTAGTGGAAGCATTGAAAAGGGAAAACATCCCTTTCGAAGACTCATTACTGCGTTCCAGCGCCTCCACGCGCCGCGCCGCCCAACGCCTGCGCGATGTATTGCATGCCCTGGCTGATCCCCTCTCACCAACAAAACTTGCTGCCGCTTATCGGGCTTGGCGAATGGATGATGCCGAAAACCCAACTCTGCACGCTCAAGTCGAGTCCGATCGGTTGTTGCTCAGCCGTTGTCCCTATGTAGAGACCTATCTCTACCCTTCGCGCACCAGCGATTGGCTGATGGAAGTTTGCCCCCCTGAGCATGACGAAGATTTGTCTTTGCCCTTAGCCCAGCAAGAAACGTATTATCGGCTGGCTTGCTTCCGTGAGCTGGTGCGCCGCTGGCAGGGGGCGGTGCTTTTACCGATTGATCAATTGGTGCTGACACTGCAAGGGGATTTGTTTCGTGAACCGGCCGAATTGGCTTTGAGCCACAAGTTAGCGTTGATGCTGCGTCAAGCCAGTGATGCCAACCCCCAGTGGCGCTTGCACAATTTAGCTCAGGAAGTCTCCCTCATCGCCAGTAACGAACGCCGCTTTCTTGGCTTCAGCCGCGACGACAGCGGTTTTGATCCCCAAGCGTATGCTGGGCGGGTGGTCGTCTCAACGGTGCATAAAGCCAAAGGGTTGGAATGGGATCGCGTGTATCTCATCTCGGTTAATAACTATGATTATCCTTCGGGGGCGCCGTATGATACCTACAAGCCCGAACGCTGGTTCCTGCGCCGCCATCTGAACTTACAGGCGGAGACCTTAGCCCAACTGGAGTGGTTGATTTCGCCTGATGAGTATGGCTTTCCCGAGGAAGGCGAAGCAACCCTGCGGGCGCGACTCGATTACGTGCGCGAACGTTTGCGATTGCTCTATGTCGGCATCACCCGCGCCAAGCGCGAACTCGTCATCACCTGCAATAGCGGTCGTAATGACGACAAACTACCTGCCCTTGCCCTGCTAGCTTTGAGCGAATACTGGGAGAAAACTTATGCCCAAACTGCCTCCTGATTTCATTTTCAGTCAAGCAAGTTTGCAGGATTTCCTGACCTGTCCACGGCGGTTTTATTTGCGTTATCTGCGCCGGCTGGCTTGGCCTTCTGCAGCAGGGGGTGAGTCTTTCGAATGGGAGCAGCATCTCTCGTTGGCACAGGATTTTCACCGCCTTGCCCAGCAGAAAGCTCTAGGGATCTCCGATGAAACGCTCGAACCGCTCGTTCAGAAGCGTTCAACCGAGCTTTTTGAGTGGTGGACTCATCTCTGCCACTATTGGCAAAACGCCGCAAGGGATGTCCTGCTCGGCAGACGGTATGCCGAGTTAACTCTCACGGCATCCCTCACCAATGCCCGTCTGTTGGCAAAATACGACTTACTGGTTGCCCACCCCGATGGACGGTGGAGCATCATCGATTGGAAGACAAATCGACGGCGGCCGGCAGCCTCGGAGCTGCAAAACCTTGTCCAATCTCGCCTCTACCCTTATCTGCTTGTACGAGCAGGGACAAGTTTGACCGGCGGGCAGGCGATCGAGCCAGAAAACGTGACTATGCTGTATTGGTTCACTCATGACCCTACTTTCCCAGAAATCATACCCTATTCTCGAGAACAGTATCAAGCCGATGAGGACTTCCTCTTGCGCCTGATCGAAGAGATTCTCGGCCGGCAGGAAGCCGACTTTGTGCTGACGACCGATGAACGCCATTGCGCTTATTGTCCCTACCGCACCTACTGTGACCGTCCCTTCTTGCCGCTCAGCGAACTCAACCCAGAAGAGAACGCCGAGCTTTTGGAGCTATCCTTGCCCCCAGATTGGGAGCAAATTGGGGAGATCGAGTATTAGCCGATGACGATTTGGTTAGAGCCGCTTGATGTTCATGTGCCAGAGGCTTTAAGCGGGGCAATTGACGGACACCCTCTGCTCTTGCAGACTCTTGTTCAACGGGGACTGACCGATCCACAAGCTGCGCTGGCTTTTCTCGACCCGCTAGCCTACCAGCCAAGCTCGCCTTTTGAGATGCCCGGCATGGAACAAACGGTCTGGCGGCTGCAGCGCGCTTTACGGGAGGGGGAGACCATTGGGGTATGGGGAGATTTTGACGTGGATGGACAGACGGCAACGGCCTTGTTGGTTTCCGCTTTGCGCCGTTTAGGGGGGCGGGTCATCTACCATATCCCGATTCGTGAGCGCGAGTCGCACGGCGTCAATGTGCCTAATCTCCAAAAGCTTGCAGAGCAGGGAGCAAATCTGTTCTTAACCTGCGATACGGGCGTCAGCGCTGACGAGGCCGCTGTAGCTGCCCGGCGGTGGGGGTTGGATTTTTTGGTCACCGACCATCATGAACTTCCCCACGAGTTGCCCCCTGCTACCGTTATTGTCAACCCTAAGTTTTTACCTTCCCATCATCCGTTGCGGCACTTACCCGGTGTCGGGGTTGCCTATAAGGTTATCGAAGCGCTGTATTCCGCCGTGGGGCGGGAAGAGGAGCTAAGTGACTTATTAGACTTGGTCGCGCTGGGCGTCATCGCAGATGTGGCCGTCCTGCAGGGGGATACTCGTTATCTAGCCCAGCTTGGCATCCAAGTATTGCGGCAGAACAACCGTCTGGGGTTGCGCCTGCTGTTGGAAAATGCCGAAATGTCTGCCGCAGATTTGACCGAAGAGCAAATTTCCTTTGGTTTGGCGCCGCGCTTGAACGCCGTGGGGCGTTTGGCAGATGCCAACCCCATGGTCGAGTTCCTCACCACTCGGGATGAGAATTTTGCCCGCCGCCTTGCCAGCGACATCGAGGGTTTCAATGAGATGCGCAAACGTCTCACCGAGGAAGTTTTTCAAGCTGCCCTGCACCAGATGGAGCAAGATCGCTCGCTGGCAGAACAGGCAGTGTTGGTCTTATACCACCCGCTGTGGCATCCTGGCGTGGTGGGGATTGTTGCCAGCCGTTTGGTCGAACGCTTTCAGAAGCCGGCGATCTTGCTGTGCGGAGACAATGAAAGCGGCGGGCGCGGCTCTGCCCGTTCCGTAGAGGGGGTGAATATCACCCAAGCCATTGCTGCCCATGCCGAAATGCTGAGCAGCTTTGGCGGCCATCCCATGGCGGCCGGTTTGGCTTTCGTCCCTGGCGCCGACCTGCCCGAACGCATCGCCCGGTTTCGCCAAGCGATTGCTTACACCGTCCGCGAGATGGTGGGCGGCCGCGGGTTCGAAGCGCGTTTACAGTTGAGCGCCTACCTGCCTCTCGATCAAGTAGATTGGCTGCTGGCAGAACAATTAGAACGGCTGGCACCATTCGGGGCGGGCAATCCGGCCCCTCTCTTCGCCGCCCAAAATCTTACTTTGATTGGCTATTCTGAAGTAGGTCGTCAAAACGAGCACCTCATAATGGATGTCGAAGATGAGCAAGGCAACGGTTATCGGCTGATCTGGTGGCAGGGTTCGGGTTGGTCGTTACCCGAAGGCAAATTCGACCTCGCTTACCGTCTGCGCGGACGCAGTTACAGTGGTGAGCGCTATCTCCAGCTCGAATGGGTAGATTTTCGTCTCTCTCCCCAAAAAATCGTGGCGTGGACTTCGGTGGCGGAGATCGAGTTTGAGGATTACCGCAGAGAGGAGAATCCCGAAAGACGACTGCAAGCCTTACGGGCAGCAGAAGAGCCGCTCGTTTGGGCAGAAGCGGCGGAGAGGTCTGCTCGGCAGGGAAAAGATCGCACCGAGTTGGTGCAACATCCCCATCTGGTGATCTGGACGATTCCTCCCAGTACAGCCGAGCTGCGCCGTGCTGTCCGACAAGTGCGCCCGCAGCGCATTTCGTTTTTTGCCATTGATCCCCAAACCGATGACCCCAATCGCTTGCTGGAGCGGCTGCTCGGCTTGCTTAAGTTGGTTTCCAGCCGCCAAAACGGGCAAACGACCTGGTCTTGGCTAGCAGCGGCAACCTGTCAGAGGGTGGCTGTGGTTCGCCTTGCCGTTCAGGTGCTGGCGGATCAGGGCTGGATGGAAGTGTTAGCTGCGGATGATCAAGGCTTTACCTTTGAACTGCGCCGCGCAAGAGCCAGTCCAAATGCCGCCGCTCGGCTGTCGGAATTAAAAGAACAACTGGAGGAATGCCGCGCTTTTCGCCGTTTCTATAGCACATGTTCCATAGATGGCTTGCGCGCTCATCTAGATTGGGAGGGGAAACCGGCATGAGCAGGCAGGGCAGACATGGATGACCGCCGCCTTAAAGCGCGCTATCGGCGCATCATGGCTTTCTTTACCCGCCTAACCGTGCGCTTTATTTTGTGGGAGATCCTCTTGCCTCGCCTAGGCTTGCGCGCTCTCACGCGTCGCACCCGTTCGCAGCGCATTCAGCAAGCAGCACGAGAGTTTCGCTTGCTCGCTGTGCAGTTAGGCGGTGTCATGATCAAGGTCGGGCAGTTTCTTTCGGCAAGGTTGGATATCCTCCCGCCCGAAGCGACTGAGGAGTTAGCAGGCTTACAGGACGAAGTCCCAGCCGAAGATTTCGAAGCCATCCGCCAATTGGCAGAGCAAGAATTAGGCGCACCATTAACCGAGCTTTTCGCTGTGTTTGATCCCTCCCCGTTGGCGGCTGCTTCTCTGGGTCAGGTCCATCGGGCTTGCCTGCGAGAAGATGCCCCTGCTGCGGCCGATTTCCGCAAAGTGGTTGTCAAAATCCAACGCCCTTATATCGAAAGCTTAATCGAGGTAGATTTGATGGCTTTGCGACGTTTCGGCGGCTGGTTACAGCGTTATGAGCCGATTCGCCGCCGGGCCGATGTGGCAGCATTAATCGAAGAATTTTCCCTCACCATCCGCCGCGAGGTGGATTACCTTGAGGAGGGACAGAATGCCGAAACGTTTGCAGCCAATTTTCGCCAACGGGAGCGGGTACATGTGCCCCGCGTGGTTTGGGAGCTGACCACGCAAAGGGTGCTCACCCTAGAAGACGTCTATGCCATCAAAATTACCGACTATGAGGCAATCCGCCAGGCCGGGATCGACCCCGCTGAGGTTGCCAAAGAACTGTTGGACACCTACTTGCAGCAGATCTTCGAAGACGGTTTTTTTCACGCCGACCCCCATCCCGGCAATCTCTTCGTCACCCCGTTGAGTCCTTGTGACGAAGCGGGCTTAACTTGGCGCTTGACCTTTGTTGATTTTGGCATGGTGGGCGAGGTGCCCGCCAATCTGCGTCAGGGGCTGCGAGAGATGCTGATCGCTGTCGGCACCCGCGACGCTGCCCGTGTTGTGCGGGCTTACCAAACTCTGAATGTGCTGCTGCCCGGCGCGGACTTGCAACTGATCGAGCAAGCCGAAGCCCAGCTTTTTGAGCGCTTTTGGGGGATGAACATGCGCGAGCTGACCCAAGTGAGCCACGCCGAGATGATGCGCTTTGCGCTGCAATTCCGTCAATTGCTCTATGATATGCCGTTCCAAATTCCCCATAATCTGTTGCTTCTTGGCCGCACTGTGGCAATCCTTTCGGGGATGTGCACGGGTCTGGATCCAAACTTCAACGTGTGGTATCAACTTCAACCGTATGCTGAGAAGCTCATTGCCGCCGAGGCTACCTCGAGCTGGCGAGAATGGGTAGCTGAAGCGACACAATGGGTACGCTTGCTGTTCATTGTGCCCGGCCGCGCAGACCGAGTGTTGCAGCTCGCCGAGAGCGGCAAGCTAAATGTGCAGACCCCTGTGCTCGAGGAACAAATGCGCCGCATAGAAAAAAGCTTGCAACGGCTGTATCTCGCTTTCGTTGCGGGGATCTTCTTTCTCGGCGGAATTTTGTTGTTCCTTAATGGCGCAAGTGTGGGCGGCGCGCTCTGCCTTGCCCTAGCCGCCCTGTTGTTCTTGTGGTCTTTTGCAAAATAAAAGCAAGCGGGGGGCGCGAATCCTGTCGGGGCAAACAGCCAAATGGCAGAGCACCTGTCTTAGGTAGCTTTGGATTCGCTTTCTTCCATGCGTTCGAGCGCCGCGTCGATCAAACTGCGCCAAGCGAGTAACACTTCTTTGCGCGCTCTTTTCTGGTGAGTGACAAAACCCTGCGGCAACAACTCTTCGATGCTTTTGCGGAATTCTTTGGCCGCGGCGCGCAGGTGCTGGCGCGTTTCTTCGGGGAGGCAGGATTCGAACGCCTTAGGAGCAGGAGTTTTGTTCTCGTTCATCTTCACCTCGCTTTCCGTAAGTGTCTTAATTATACTGCAAAACGACTGTTCTTGACATTGCGTCTCCGCCTGCGATCGTAGCTTTCGCAAGGACATCAGAGGAGGAGGATCTCCGTCCTCTACAGGGGTAGGCGCAGGAGTCCTCGCCTGTGCAGCGCCGCCCATGTCCTTCCGAAGGAGCGGAGCGGCGTGCTCCCTTGCGCCACTCGGCGAAAGGGGATCTCAGATCTCCTACCTTAGGGCGAAGGCGGCCTACTCCCCCGCTTCAAGGAGTCTAGCGCCATAGCAAGATGAAAAGCACCGTGAAAGCGGTTGAGACCACCAACTGTCGTATGCCTATTCTAGTGGGAGGGACTTTGAATGCCGGCCGCAAACTGCCATAGAGACTCTCCCCCCACTGCAATGCATACGCAAGCCAGAGGTTGGGTGGGATCAAACCACTCACCCCCAAGGAGAAAGTCAACAGGAAGTTAAAGGTTGTATATGCCAATACCCTCCTTGCCAGGCGCAAACGGTCACCGAGGCGCGCTGGCACCTCACTCCATTGTCTTTGTTCTAAGCGCAGGTACGCATACACAATGGAAGCTGCAGATTGAAGCCAGCACAACCCCCATAATAACCAGCCAACAGGGCGATAACTGCCCTGCCCTACCCACAGCGCTGCCGGCGCAGCCAGCGCTAAGACACCGCTAGCGACCATTTCCATCCCCATCTGCCGCCGTTCACTGCGTCGTCCGACCAACCACAAATACCAACCAAAAACCAACCCGGCCGGTACTCCTAACCAAAGCAAGCGTCCATGTCCTAACCATGCAAGCCAAGCGGCGAAAAACAACAACAAACTGCCATACGCTGCGCTCCAAAACAAAGCTGGGCCTAAATCCGCAGCAGCCCGGCGGCCGCTCCACACTTTGATCGCCATACTCAGCGGTTGGCGCAAGAGAAAAGCTGACACACTCGCGCCAAACAAGGCAAAGGACGATACACCGCTCGTCCCCCCTATCGACCAACCAATCAGCAAAGGGCTAAAGAGAAAAACCCAGGAACCATGGTCTTGAGGAATAGCAATGTGTTTTTTGAACACCATTCGATAACACTTTTTTTCCAAGTACGAAGGATATTTTTACACGAACCCAAAATTTGTCTGTGCTATGGCTAATAGTGGCGAGTTCGAGACCATTTATAACATAAATCATGCGGTTAGGCTCTCCCCAACGACAAACACAAAATGGTGTGCTTTACAATCAGTAAAATATTACTGATTATGCCATATAATCAGTAAATTTACCTTGACATTATTAACGATTGCATATATAATAGATATATGAGATAAATATTATTTAGTTTGCAAGGGAGAACCTTTGCCCACCTTCCGTAAGCCCATTGACTCGATCGACTTGAAAATCATCCAGCATCTCCAGCAGGATGGGCGCAAATCTTACGCCCAAATCGCAGAGGAACTTCAACTCTCCCCCTCATCGATTCAACAGCGGGCTAATCGCTTGATAAAAGAAGGAATACTGATTGTGAAGGGCATTGTGCATCCTGCCGACTTGCAAGATGTGATCATGGCAATGGTAGCCATCAAAGCGGATGGCAGCAAGATGCACGAGGTCGCCCAAGCTCTAAGTCATCTGCCAGAAGTACGCTGGGTAGTCATCTGCGCCGGTCAATATGATATTCTGCTCGAGTTGGTCTGCGAGAGCACCGAACATCTGCTGGATATCCTTTCTCACAAGATATCGCCCATTGAGGGCGTGCGCGAGACGGTCACTTTTCCGTATCTAGAAATTACCAAACGCACCTATGAATGGATTTGGAGAAATGACTCCCAGTAATTGTCCCAAAACACACCCTTAATCCAACGCCATTTGGAGCCTTAATTAGGAAATCCCTACCAAAGACGAAAGGAGAAAACAGACGATGATAGCACCTTCCCCCCTTCCAAAACTTGCTGAACCCAAAACAACCGAAATGCCGCAGGCGCGGCACTATAAGCTGCTCATCGATGGTCAATGGACGGAGGGCAGCGGCGGTGAGGAAATCGCAGTGCATAGCCCGATCACTGGTGAAATCCTTGGCTATTATCCCAAGGCTAGTCAGGAAGACGTTGACCGTGCCGTCAAAGCTGCCCGCCGCGCCTTCGAAAAGTGGTGTCTTACGCCACCGTTCGAACGCGCAGCGATGGTACACCGCATGGCAGACGCCATTGAGCGCAATCTGGAAAAACTCGCTCGCTTGGAGTCCCTCGAAAACGGCAAACCGTATCAAAGCGAAGCAATCCCTTGCGTTCAAGAGACAGCCGAAAACTTCCGCATCGCCGCCGAAGACATCAAGCGCTTAGAAAGTCCCATCATCCCTTCTCGCGATGGCCACAAACGCATCCTCACCTTCTACCGCCCCTATGGCGTTTGGACCGTGATCACACCGTGGAACTTCCCAACCCTCATCCCCTCCGAGCCGATTGCCCCAGGGTTGGCATCGGGCAACGTCATTATCTTCAAACCCTCCGAGTACACCCCCTTGACGGGCATTGCCTTGGTTGAAGCCCTGTTAGAAGCTGACATTCCACCGGATATTATCCAATGCATCCCCGGTGAAGGTCCGACAGTTGGCGATTGGCTGGTCGCCCATGACGGCGTAGATGCTATCGCCTTCGTCGGTTCCGATCGCACAGGGCGGATGATCGCCTCTCGCGCCGGGCTCAAACATACCTTGTTAGAAATGGGTGGCAACGGACCGACGATTATTTTAGACGACGCGGACTTGGAAAAAGCAGCCGAACTGACCGCCTTTGGTTGCTTCTACGACGCTGGGCAGGTTTGTTGCGCCACCGAGCGCATCCTCGTCCATAAAAAAGCCCATCGAGATTTTGTTGACCTGATCACCGAAGAGGCTAAGAAGATTGTGCTAGGTGATCCCTTCGACGAGAACGTCACAATGGGCCCGCTCTGTAATGAAATGACCGCCCTTAAGATGGAACGCCATATTGAAGATGCAGTCAAAAAAGGCGCCAAGCTGATCTACGGCGGCAAGCGAGCTAGTGGTTTCCCCACCAATCTCTACTTCGAACCGACAGTCATCGACCAGGTCCCCGAAGATGCGCTCATCCAATACGAAGAATCGTTCGGGCCCTTAGCGGCTATTACCGTAGCTGCAGACGATGATGAATTAATTCGCCTAGCAAACATGGATCGGTACGGCTTACAAATGGGGCTCTTTACTTCCAGCCTACATCGCGCTTTCTACTTTATCGAACGTCTGCGCACGGGCAATCTCGTCATCAACGACAACACCGATTACTGGGAACCGCATGTGCCTTTTGGCGGCGCTGGCGGCACGGTCAGCGGCCATGGCCGCATTGGCGGCAAATATACCATGCTCGATATGGTGTATTTGAACACGGTTGTCATTGACTTTATGAATGTCAAGAAGTAGCACGGCTGAATAGTATCCTAACAACATAAATCCAGCTGAGTTGATGTTTTTTTTGAAGAATCACTCTTGGGCGAGGCGAGGCAAAGTCCATTCCCTCTTCAGCTTTGATCTCCCTCGCGTCGCCCCAATTTCATCATTGTTCGGTAAGGAGTATAGGTAATGAACCGCAATCTGTTTCTTCTATCAAGTGTGCTTGTTTTTGTCTTGCTCTTGAGTGCTTGTGCTACCGCTACACCGCAGCCCACACAACCCCCGCCACCAACCGAAGCACCAGCTACAGAGAGTCCGCCCGCCCAGACGACAGGCAAAATCGTGATCTCCAACTGGGATGCATACATGCCTGCCGATTTGGTGGATAAGTTCAAAGCTGAGACCGGCATCGAAGTAGAAGTTGCCCTTCACGCCACCAACGAAGAGATCGTCGGTAAGCTGGTTGCCTCGAAGGGGCGCGGCTTTGACGTGGTCTTCATGACCGGTCAGTTTGCCGATGCAATGGCGAAACTAGGCTTGCTTAGTGAGATCGATTACGGCAAACTCTCTAACGCAGCGAATTTGTATGACGAAGTGCGCCAAATCTCCTTTACTCGCTATGCTGTTCCCTATACATGGGGAACGACGGGCTTGTGTTACCGCAGCGATTTAGTGAACTATGAGCCTGATAGTTGGTATGATTTGCTGACACCACGCGAAGAATTAGTCGGTAAGGTGACCATGCTACAAACCGACCGCTGGCTGCTTTTACCTGCTCAGAAAGCGCTTGGATTCTCCGCTAACACCAACAATCCAGAAGAGATGGAACAGGTTAAAGAGTTGCTGATCCAAGCGAAAAAGACACTCCTCGCCTACGATGACACAACCTTTTACTCGAAGTTGGTTTCAGGCGAAGCTTATTTGGTCGAAGCTTGGGATGGGTGGTGCAATTATGGTATTGCCGAAAACCCAGACATCCGCTTTGTCATTCCCAAAGAGGGCAGTGACTTGTGGGTAGATACGATGGTCATACCGGCTGCTTCTGAGAACAAAGATGCTGCCTATCAATTCATTGACTACATCCTACGCCCTGAGATCGGAACATGGGTGGTTGAAAACATCCTCTATAAAGTACCGAGCCAGGCAGTCATGTCGGCAATCGCGGCTGATCTGTTGACTGCCTTCCCCAATTTAGGGATAACCCCCCAAGAATTGCTCCAACAAGAAGCCCTGCAGGATGTGGGCGAAGCCCAGCAGCTTTATTCCAACATTGTTGCGGAAGTCCTTGCCAGTGGACAATAGACAAGGGTCAAATCTTCGAAGCGTGAGAGGTGGGTCCCGCCCATCTCTCACCTCACAGCCATGTACAGGTTGAAGAAAAGCTGATGAAAAAGCTTTTGCCAAGGCTTGTCCTGTTGGGACCAGGTTTAGGTTGGTTGGTCATTTTCTTGCTCGCCCCCTTAGCGCTGATCTTTGCCTACAGCTTTTTCCATCGCGGCGCCTACGGGCAAATTGTCTATACTTTCTCGCTCGATAACTATGCGCGCCTTTTCAACCCAACCGTCTTGCGGGTTTTTCTCAACTCGACCCGTCTTGCCTTGTTGGTGACAGGGCTTGCATTGTTGCTGGGCTATCCGATGGCTTATTTCATCGCCAATCGGTCGCCGCGCTGGCGGTCACCGCTGCTCATTCTCGTCATTTTACCTTTCTGGACGAGCTATCTCATCCGTACGTACGCTTGGATTGTGCTTCTCAACCGAGAGGGTGTTCTAAGCCGTCTCCTGCTCTCGCTAGGGATCACGAACGAGCCAATTTCCTTTTTGTATAACGATGGGGCAATCTTGGTAGGCTTACTTTACGGCTACTTGCCCTTTATGGTGCTTCCTCTTTACTCTTCCATTGAGCGCTTGAACCCGGAGCTGAGGGAAGCCTCTTATGACTTAGGAGCGACTCCCCTGAGAACCTTCTTTCAAGTGACCCTGCCACTTACCTTGCGCGGTATTGTCACCGGCTCAATTTTCGTCTTCGTGCCCAGTTTGGGCAATTTCTTCGTCCCCGAACTGCTTGGCGGCGGACAGCGTTTCATGATCGGGAACATGATCAACAACCAATTTCTGAAAGGGCGCGATTGGCCGTATGGCGCAGCGATGGCTTTTGGGGTGATGACCATCGTATTCTTATTGTTGATCTTTCAGGCTTGGATCATGCGCCACACCGATGAGGGATGATCGTGCCATGGCAACGAAACTCCACCGACACGGATTAAGCTTCCACGCTGCAATCGTTTATACCTTTTTGTATGGACCGATTCTCATGTTGATTGTGTTATCGCTTAACCGCTCTGGCTTACCCACCGCATGGGGAGGCTTCTCGCTTCATTGGTACGCCGAGCTGGTCAAAAACAGAGACTTGCTCGCTGCTGCGCTAAATTCTCTCCTTGTAGCGGGAGGCTCGACCTTGGTCTCTGCAATTTTCGGCACCTTGCTTGCCTTAGGGTTAGAGCGTGCAGCGCGCAACATGGTTTTGGATGCCTTCGTTTTTTTGCCCATGATTATTCCCGATATCGTTCTCGCCATTGCCTTGCTCTCATTCTTCACCTTTCTCGAAATGCCCTTAAGCCTGCTCACGATAACGATCTCCCATATCGTCTTTAACATTGCTTTTGTAGCGGCAATCGTCCGCACCCGATTGAGCTATTTTGACCTGTCCCTCGAGGAAGCCTCGATGGATCTCGGTGCTCCCCCTTTAAAGACATTTTTCAAGATCACCTTACCGCTCATTATGCCCGGTGTCATTGCCGGTTCGCTCTTAGCATTTACCATCTCACTGGATGAGTTTGTGATCGCCTTCTTTACTGCTGGGCCCTCCCGTCCTACCTTACCGATTCTCATCTACTCGATGGTGCGGTTTGGGGTGACACCAGATGTCAACGCCTTAGCTACGGTGGTGCTCGCTATCAGTGTCATGCTCATCTTGCTCTCTCAACGCCTTGGTGGAACGGAGAAGCTGTTCTAATGAACACCAGTCGGGAACTCATTCGAATCGAGGATGTCGTCAAGCGCTTCGGACAAACGATCGCTGCTGACCACATTTCTCTGAATATTCACGAAGGCGAATTTTTCGCCCTGCTGGGTCCGAGTGGTTGCGGCAAAACTACCCTGCTGCGCATGTTGGCGGGCTTTGAGATCCCCGATTCAGGCCGCATTTTGCTCGATGGCAAAGATTTGGTGCCGATTAAGCCCTGGCAGCGCCCAGTGAACATGATGTTTCAGTCATATG
>CAKZNJ010000528.1 GCA_937129505.1 uncultured Anaerolineae bacterium
GAAAAGTCTCAACCATGCATTCCTCCGCTACGCCTGTTCGTAATCGATAACGAAAAAGGAGGGGACAAGTGCACTTGTCCCCTCCTTTGCCTCTATTATTTGGGTTCGCCTAGTACACCCTGGACAAACCAGTCAATGGTGGTTAGCTCTAAGTAGGACATTCTCTGACCGTCCTTCACCCGCTCGGTTCCAGCTTGATCGAAAATCGGGCCGGTGAATGGATCAAAGAGCAACGCTGGGTCGCGCATTTGCTCGATCCGTTTGAAAATAAGGTCGTAAATGCTTATCTCCCCTAGGTACTTCTCAGTCACCTTGTATGCTTTCAAAGGTTCCTCGAACTTCGGGTTGATTGGCACTCCAAACTCGCCACCAAGCTCTACGGATGAAGGCGCACCTAATTGCCATCCTCCGCTGAGCAATCCCCAGTAATCTACATTTTCCAAGTTTTTCGTGGTGTAGATTCCCAGATAGATTTTGGTTAGGATATCCTCATAAATCAATCCCCAGTTCACTAATTGACCACTCACTATTGAATTTGGTCCGTATTCAGCCATGGGGCTATAGTGCCCAAAACTGTAAACGGGTTGGTTCTTTTGAGTTGTATATTCTTCAGCAACCTGCACAACGGCCGGACTATCTTCAGTGAATGCTAGAATATCCACCCCAGTGGCGATCAGGGATTCGGCGGCTTCGCGGGCTTTTGCTGGGTCATACCATGAATATAGCCAACGCACCTCAACAGTGGCTTCCGGATTCGCCTCTCGCACACCCAAGGTAAATGCATTGATATGTCTGACAACCTCGGGAATTGGATGAGCTCCTACATATCCAACCTTACCACTTTTGGTAAGTGCTCCAGCCATTAGGCCATTGAGATAATAGATTTGATAGAAATCGGCCATCATCGTCGCCATATTTGGAGCCCGCTTGAATCCCGAAACATGAACAAAAAAGTTGTCGGGATATTTTTGGGCAGCTTTGAGGGTATCATCCATATACCCGAAAGATGTCGTGAATACAACGGTGCATTTTTCCTCTACAACAAAGCGATCGATGAAACGAGCTGAGTCAGCCTCTGCCACACTCTCAACATAACTTGTCTCAAGCCAATCATATTTATTTTGTACGTACTGCCTACCCATCTCATGTGCGTGTGTCCAACCTAGATCTCCGATTGGGCCCACGTAAATAAAACATGCTTTAATTTTCTTCCCTTCTTGAACCTCTGGCTGAGCAGGAGCTTGCGGTTGCTCTTGCTGTTGGGCGGGTTGAGCTGGTTGCTCCGGCGCCGAAGGAGCTGTAGCTGACTGCGCGCAAGCTGCAAGCAGCATACTCACAATCAACACCAAGGCTAAAAGTCGGAATGTTTTCTGGAATATCATCTTACACTTCTCCTCTTTAGGTATAAAAAAATTGGTCGACGAAACAGGGAATCAGGGAGAGATCAGCTTATTCTTCGATAGTCACCTCCTTTCACTTTACCACCTTCCTGCCCATTATACTCATTCCTTATATTATACCTAGTGAAATGTTTCCTTTTTTGACATTCCAAAAACTCTAATCGAATGTTTAGCTCTTAATCAGGCACAATGTGGGTCCCCGTTTCACCGCGCAAAGCACGACCAATATTTTCGGGGTTTGTAATGATCGCCTCTTTGCCGCCAGCCTCAAGATACCAAATGATAGCTTGGATCTTGGGTGCCATGGAGCCTTTGGCAAAGTGGGTGCCTTCTGCTAGATATTTCTTCGCCTCGGAAAGGGTCATGTGATCGATCCACTTCTGATCCGGCTTGCCAAAGTTCAAGGCAACTTTTTCGACCGCTGTCGAGATTAAGAATAAATCTGCTTTGAGCATCCGTGCCAAGAGGCTACTGGCATAATCTTTATCAATGACCGCAGCAACCCCGCGATACTCGCCATCGCCAGCATCGACCACTGGAATCCCACCCCCACCAACCGTAATGACAATGACCCCGGCATCAATCAGGGTCTTTACCGTCTCAAATTCCACTACTTCTTTTGGCAACGGAGAGGCAACCACTCGGCGCCATCCCCGCCCAGCATCTTCGACCACGTTCCAGCCCATCTCTCGGGCGCGCCGTTGGGCTTCCTCGGCGTCCATAAAGCTGCCAATAGGTTTGGTGGGGTTCTTGAAGGCAGGGTCTTCTTTATCCACCAGAACCTGAGTGATCACCGTGGCAACATTTTTCTTGATGCCGCGTTTATAAAGCCAGTTCTGTAGAGTCTGTTGCAACGCATACCCAATTGCCCCTTGAGTATCCGCTCCACAGACATCAAGTGGGACTTCATGCATCCCTTCGACTTTAGCTGCAATCTCCGAGCGACGCAAAATGAACCCCACCTGCGGCCCATTGCCATGCCCAATGGCAACATCCCAGCCAGCCTCAATCATATCGGCAATATGATAGGTGGTTTCTTTGGCAGCTTCGTACTGGTCTTCAACAGTTTTATGTTGTTCGTCCTTAATCAACGAATTGCCACCAATTGCCACCACCGCCACTTTTTTCTGGTTATTATTCATATTAGATACCTCCCATTGTCAAAGCCATAACTGCCTTTTGAACGTGCATACGGTTTTCTGCCTCATCATATACTACTGACTGCTCACTATCAATTACACCATCGGTAACCTCGATATTGCGATCCGCAGGCAAAGGATGCATGTAAATTGCATCTGGTTTAGCCAATGCCATCTTGCGTTCATCGGTAATCCAGTGAGCATATTTCTTGATGATCTTGGCTCCTTCTTCAGGATCAGGAGTGTGCACCATTGCGCCCCATGACTTGGCATAGATAATATCCGCATCCTTAAAGGCTTTCTCCATTCCATCGGGATCGCTGATCACCTCAAAGGACGTTCCATATTTGCGTGCCTGTTCCCGAGCCATATCCATAATTTCTGGCATCAAGCGAAACTCCGGCGGATGAGCCAGAACTACATCCAAACCAAAGCGCGGCATTTGCACCACCAAGGATTGGGGCACAGACATCGGTTTCTGGTAGGAAGCCGCGTATGCCCATGAAACAACCATCTTCTTGCGCCGTAAGTCGCGTCCCTTTTTCTCGATGACGGTCATCAGGTCTGCCAAGATTTGGAAAGGATGATAAATCTCGCATTGCATATTTAAAACCGGCACGCGAGAATACTTAGCAACATCGTTTAAGTATTTGTTTCCTACTCCCCAATCCACATGACGAATAGCAATGCCGTCGAAGTAGCGACCGAAAATCTCCCCAATTTCCTTCGGGGT
>CAKZNJ010000529.1 GCA_937129505.1 uncultured Anaerolineae bacterium
TAAGTCATCATCCACCAGATTTGGTGAACGGGTTCACCAAGCACCCAAGCGATCAGCAATTGACGGAAGAAAGGTTTGTCTCCACGATCGTGGACGAAGCGGAAATAAACCCAACCAAAGTACGCCCAAATTGAGGCGTCAATGAGGGTGTAAGGTAGTAATGAAAGAGCGCCGGCCGAAACTCCACCGACCCAAACTGGGTTGATCAGGACACGGGCAATGATCTGACCGACAAACAAACCGAAGAAGGAGACAATACCACCAAACAGGGAAGCCGAGGCAGCGATGATCATAGCCTGTAAGTCGATGCCACCCAAGTCTCCTAAGCCGGCGGCGGCAAATAAAGCGCCTACGATACCAATTGCCACAAGAGAATAAGGTGAAAAAACAGCGACTTTCATCCCTTCGATGTATCTGCCAGCCATAGCGAGCCAGTCAGGGCGGCGGGCAAACTTATACATCCAAAAGGCGCCAAATGGCAAACAAAAGACAAATGCAAAAATATAGAGCAAGGCAATGCGTTGCGGCGATTCGGAGACACCCATGCCCGGTCCGAGAGGATTCATGATCAAAAAGGCAAGGATAAAAATAGCCAAACCGACGATCATAATGATCAACCCTGATCGTTCATTGTAAAATCCTTTGCTCTCGTTCATCTTTCTCTTCCTTTCTGTCTAAATGATAATGTCGAACATTGCTCTAGCTGAGATTTTTGGGGTTAGGTGATCTTTCGATAGGCATTCTCCTTTCTGTGTTTAAAATTGGGTTTTTGTACAACCACCTTGACAAGGTGGTAGAACACTAGGGAGCTTAGAACTTTAGTTGGGAAACAACCTTTTCAATAAATTGATCGTTAATGTGCACCTTATTCAAGATCGAATAGCGACGTCCAAAATTTGACTGGTACCAATTTAAGGTCTTCAGAGTCTGGATGAATTCTGCTTGGGTTAAGCCAATATCACGAGGGTGCCAGAGAATGCCCGTGCGTTGGAATACCTCTGCCAGAAATTCGGGATTGTTTTCCTGTAGATTCGCCATAACCCAACTACCTAAGGCAACAAGCTCACCGTGAAGGAAAGATTTGCCTGTTTGATATTCTGCGTTGTAGGCAAAGGTGTGATCAGATGCTTCTTGCGGGCGGCTACTTCCAAATCGGCGGCATATAATGCTGATTTGCTCAAATGCCTTCATAATCATTTGTATTCCTTTAGGGGTCACCTGATAAATTTCTTCAGCATTATCTACAATTTGGCGAATCCACGCTTGCATTGCTTGGACTGATTCGGGGTCATAAGCTTCCCCTGTTTGCTCGTGGGCAAACCGCCAATCCCAGAGGGCTACATGAGCGCAGAGAATGTCGCCGACTCCCGAGCGGTTTAGACGGGGGGGAGCAGACTGGATTAATGGGTAATCAATCCATACCTCACGAGGCACAATAAATCCAATATAGGTAACATGGCCCCCTGCCCTGACCGCAACACTTTTTGTAACCGAAGCATCCACTGAGGTAATTGAGACGAATAAATCTACCGGTAAATGGCGTTTCCACGCAACAAACTTTGCGGCGTCTTGGGCAACTCCGCCACCGAGCCCAACAATCAACGGTGTTTGTGGAAGAGCTGTTTCGAGAGCTTCAAGCTGATACCAATCCAAATCCTTTATAAAGGCTACCATCGTGGGAGGGAGAGCGAAACGGTCTTTGACTTTATCCCACAACTCTTCCATCGTAATTAGAATATATTCTTCTTCTGCAGGTCGATAATTTTCCAGTAATTCAAAACCGTAGATCAAAGTTGGTATCTTAAAGCCGTAACCTTCCTTTTTAGCTTTGGGAATTTCAATTGTTTGAAAAACGGAGCGCTTTTGAACAGGCCAGACTTCATCAAGAATTCCACGGGCTTGATTGAAGGTTTTTATCAACAGATTTGCCATCAATGCTTGAAGCGCTTTCTGGCGGTCATTTTCAGCAATCGCTTGGGCAGCAAGCAGTTCGTAAGCGCAGTTTTGAGCAGTCAATGATTGGATGAACTGAGGTAGCATGGCAGAACGAGAAGACACAATCTGACCGTTCTCGATCGTCACGGGTAACTCCACGATTGCGTCAGGGGGTAAAAATGGTAGCTTGTCGTTGTTGTCTACCGAAAGCACCAATTCAGTATTACGCTTTTCAGCCAATGCCAATAGTGTCGGAGCAACAATTTTTTCGTACCAGACGGCACCCCTTTGATTCAGCATTTCGGTTGGTTCTCCAGGCTTCCATCTTCGGTAGGCCGCAAGCATTTGATCTGATAATGCCATAAGCTGGTGAGCGCGAATGGTTCTTCCCTCGGTCTCAGCCAAGATGCGGTCAGGATGAAAATAATACTTGAGATAGGGACCTGGAATTACACCAAGTGCCCGAACCAATTCGGGGTCTACTCCAATTTTGGGAATCTCCTCTAATCTCTCTAATATTTCATGGATTCTTTCGTTTCCTGCTGCCTCTAAGATGGAGCAGATCCAACTGAAATGATGCATGCCGGATATGGAAAATTTAAGTTCGCTAGTTGCTGCGCCGAGAGATTTCGCCAGTAATTCCATCAAGGAGATCGGGGAATCACACGTCCCTATAACCTGGAGTGAGGTGTAGCGACGTAGTGCATATTGGATAATGCTACTTGGATTGGTTAAATTAAGGATTACAGTTTGGGGCGATAGCTTTTCGATGAGCTTGGCAATTTCAAGTACCTTTGGAATCCCTCTTAGCGAATTGCTAAATCCACCTGGACCAACTGTCTCCTCGCCTGGGATACCAAACCGCCTAGGAAAAGTCTCGTCATAAGCACGACCTTCCAGCCCTCCGACTCGGATTTGATTCAAACAATAATCAGCTCCTTCGAGGGCTTTCTCTAACTCACTCGTATATGAAACCTGAAAATCGAGGTCAGGATACTTTGAAACAATTGTCTCAGATACGCGGTAAACCAGTTCTAGCCTTTCGAGGTCTCTCCCGTGCAAATAAAAAACGTAACTGGCTTGAGCACCTTTTTTTGCTAAGGCTTCAAATAGGATTGGCGTTGCTAAAGCACTGCCGCCTAGGATGGTTACTTTTATCCGACTCATTTTGATTTACCTTTGTAGAAATCATGGATAGCTTCAGCTACCAAATAGACTTCTTCTTCGGTCATTTCTGGGAACAAAGGTAAATTTAGAAGTTTACCGGCATACTCAGAGGCAATCGGAATATCGCTGGGTTGGTAGTTTAAGTACTTATAGCAAGGTTGTAAAGGCA
>CAKZNJ010000530.1 GCA_937129505.1 uncultured Anaerolineae bacterium
TCAACCTTGCGATCAAGGAACGGCCAGATTGCTAGTATTACCAACCCAACAATCGGAATCATAACCCCTGTTGTTTTTGGGATGAACTTCAATAGTTGGTATAGCCCCAAAAAGTACCATTCTGGCTTGACATGTGCCGGTGTATTGAATGGATCAGCAGGTGCCTCTATACCGACCGGTTTGATCAAACCAATAATGCCAACGATGACTGCGATGACGATGATCCCAATCATAACGCGAAATTCACGCATGAATTGATCAGGAAAGAAGGGGATGGTTTCTTCGTTCTCTAATTGTTCGTGAGACATAAGACACTCCTTCAGAGATTTAGAGAGGTCGCATAACACCCTGACGACGAATCATCAGGAAGTGAGCAAACATCATCGCTATAGTTAGAAGTGGGAGAACGATCACATGTAGGGCGTAGAAGCGGCTTAGGGTTTCGCCTGAAACATCCCAACCAACCCGCAGATATACTAAAGCAAGATCGCCGATGATTGGAACAGCACCCGCAATTTCTGAACCGACCGTTGTTGCCCAAAAAGCTCTCTGATCCCAGGGGAGCAAATAACCGGTAAAACCGAAGGCTAAGGTCAAAACTAGCAGCAGAACGCCACTGACCCAATTCATTTCACGTGGGTTTTTGTAGGCTCCCATGATAAAGACCCTTAGCATGTGAGCGGTGCACATGAGGATCATGCCGTTGGCTGCCCAGTGATGGATGGCGCGAATAGCAGCCCCAAATCGAACCTGAGTTTCGATGTATTGGATGCTGGCGTAGGCAGCTTCTGGGGTGGGTTTGTAATAAAAAGCGAGCATGATGCCGGTGACGCCTTGGACAAGGAAGAGAAAAGCGGTGATTCCCCCTAAACAATAAAACCAGCGCAGAGCATACTTGGGAACAGGCTTCTTAAGCACCTTTGAAAGCGGTTCAGAGATTTCGTAACGTTCATCTACCCATTCTGCAGTGCGATTGGTGAGCGGTTTCCATGTTTTACGGTTGAGGATCACACTGCCTGTGCGATACATTCCGAAGGCGAAGATTAAACCCATGGTTCCAAAAATTGCCCATCGTGCCAATGGAGTCCAAAGATTCTTGTTTTCACCGCTGATATGACAGTGGAGACAAGGATCTTGTTTCGGTGGCGGTAAATTGGCTGAGGGTGAAATTCTGGGGTTTAGATTGCCTTTCATAATTTCTCCTACTGTCGTAAGAGAGGGTGACTCAGATATAGGAGAAACAGCAAGGTTATTTGGAGGAGGGCTTTGGTTGGCTAGGACATGAATGGTCAGCGTTGATAGCAGGACGATCGATAAGATGAAACTAAAGACAAACACATTTCTCAGCGATTTCCGAATCGAGATTCGATTAGGGGTTCTTCTCATAGATCACCTCGTAAGTAAGATCAATTCGACTCCAGCATAAGAATAGCAATGATTTATTCAATTGTCATCCAATCAAAACCTGATTTTGCTAAGGTTTAGACCTTAATTTGGGTGGGTAAAGCAGATTAATTTGAGAGGTAGGGGAGAAAAGGGATCGATAGAGCTAAATATCGATGATTTTCTTTTGAATGGCGTATTTGATGAGTTCGGCGCGATCATGCAAATCAAGTTTTTTCATCAAGTTCAAGCGATGTGCCTGGACGGTTTTGATAGAAATAGAAAGAATATCCGCAATTTGTTTATTTGTGTATCCTTCTGCTATTAACTGAAGAATTTGTCGCTCCCGGTCGGTCAAGCCCTCAGAAGAGTCTTGGGTGGATAAATCGCCCCATCGCAAGTAATCTGTCACGATCAAGCGGGTGATCGCTGGAGATAATACAACTTCCCCTTTTTGGACAGAACGGATTGCTCCTAATAGCTCGCGCGCCGCAGCATCTTTTAGGATATATCCCATCGCTCCCGCAGCCAAGACTTGGCGGATATATTCTTCGTTTTCATGCATGGTCAGGATAAGGATTTTGGCGCGTGGATTGCTCTTGCGAATTTGACGGGTAGCCTCCAAGCCATTTAGCAAAGGCATCGCTAAATCCATTAAGATAATATCAGGCTTTAACGTTTCGGCTAACTTCACGACCGTCAGTCCATCCTCTGCTTCGCCAACAACTTCCATGTCGGGCTCATCTTCAATCAAGGAACGGATTCCATCGCGTAAAATTGTATGGTCGTCAGCTAGCAGGATGCGTATTTTCATTGGTTTACCTTCTGCAGGATATGAGATGGTATCATCACCGAAATTTTTGTTCCCTGATGTTCCAATGAATTGATTTCGAATTTCGCTTGAAGGGTTTCGGCTCTTTCTTTCATCCCTAGTAAGCCCCATCGCCGTTGGATGAGAGCGTGCTGTTCGTATGCAGCGGTCTGGAAACCTATGCCGTTGTCTTGGATGGTTAAGGTAATCCCGTTTTGATCGCTTTGGAGCGAAATGCGTGCAAGCGTTGCTTTCGAGTGCCTCAAAATGTTGTTGATTGCTTCTTGAGTGATGCGAAACAAGGAGGTGCTAATCCAATCTGGTAGAGATGGAAATTCGTGAGGTTCCTGAAATTCACAACGAATCCCTGCTTCTTCAAGTCGTGTTCGTGCATACCAGCGGATGGCAGGAATCAAGCCCAAGTCATCCAAAATTGAAGGACGAAGATCGAGGATGGTTTTACGAAGCTCTTGAAGGGCGTTTCTCGCCAATTGGAGACAGGACGAGATTTTTTCTTTGATTTCAGGCAGTTGATCGGGCAATCGGCTTTCAATTCTCTCTAAATTAAAGACAAGGGATGAGAGGGCTTGCCCTGTGTCATCGTGCAAGGATTGAGCGATTCTTTTGCGCTCTTCTTCTTGGGCGCGAATGGCTTGTTGAGATAAGGCTTGTAACTCTAGATTCCTTTGTTGGATTTGAGCAACTAGCATTTTGAGCAGGGATACCAGCTGATTGATATCTGGGTCGGAATGGACAAAGGATACCTCGACTTTATCCGGCTCACTTTGTAGTTTGTTAACAAGATTTCTGAGATCATAAAGGGGCTTTAGGGCTGATTTGAGGATGATTGCGTTTAAGCTTACGCTCAGCAATATGCCGGCAGATGCGAAAAGGAGAATTAATACGGGATCAGCAGCTTGAGAAGTTAAGTTGCGCGTGATCAATGTGCCTGCAATTGCCCCAAAAATGATAATCAATGAGTTGCCGATAATAATTTTTTGTGATATCGATAAGGATGATATACGAGATAACTTCATTTCGACAACCTGTCTCAAATAGAGTATATCACAGCACTT
>CAKZNJ010000531.1 GCA_937129505.1 uncultured Anaerolineae bacterium
TCCCTTTATTTTATTTGCTGTTATCAGTATTGTGGGTTGGGGGGCGATTTGGAGTTACTTTGGCTCACCTTTCCCTGTGACTTTATTTGCAAAACAACAACAGGGGATGATGGATATTAGTCAACAGTTTTTTTATGGCTTTATACGCCTTGCTAATGGGTACGCAAGATATCCTTTCGTACTGCTTGAGGCTGGACTTGCACTATTTGGAGTGCTTTTTTTTCTCAGAAAACCTCATCCTTTGCGTTTGGTGCTCGTCTGGGGAGTAGTATATTTCTGTGCTTACTCCCTACTAAGAGTAAGTCGATATTACTGGTACTATGCCCCTCTCGTACCCAGTTTTATTGTTTTAGTGAGCGCAGGATTTGAATGGTTATGGAATTTTAGCGATAGGTTCAGTAAGTATAGTAAGATAATTTACAAAAGCCTTATATTAGTTGGCTTTTTCTTTATCCTCTCTAGCCAAATTAGTAACTTATATCAAACTTCGCAGCAGGAGGATAAACGAATATCAATTTATCGCGAGGTAGGATTGTGGTTGAGAAAGCACACTTCTGCTGATGCAAAGGTTGGAGCATTAGAGGTGGGAGTCATCGGGTTTTATTCAGAGCGATATATGATTGATTTTGCTGGCTTGATCCAACCAGATGTTGCGGCACAAATGACAAGGACAACAACCTACGAAGATACAGCTCGATATGCTATTAATAAATATCGGCCTGACTACATTGTCTTGCACAAAAACTTATTTCCATCTCTGGAAAGGTTTTTATTGTCGGGGAAGTGTACCAAAGAGAAAACTTTTAAGGGTGAGAATTTTGATGTAAAATATGACTTGATCATCCTTAGGTGCGAAACTTGATGAGAAGCTAAGAAGGAGGGTGGTAATATGAACAGACAATGTTTAATCAGGTGGGGGATAACGCTTGTGAGTCTTTCCTTTGTTTTAGTTTGTTTGGCCTCTCTAGGTAACTATAGAACCACTTCATATTTACCTAATCATGGATTGTCAGGTTTTAATACGAAGCCTGTTAAGTTCGGTTCTCATCCTATGATTATCCCCAACCTCGGGCAATATCCGCCCGAGGTTTTATTTATGGCTCAGCAGGGAAGTTTGACTTTGTGGTTCACGAAAGATGCAATCTGGTTTTCTTTGCTTTATCGGGAAAATGCTGATGTGTTAGATGAAAGAAATGCCATTAGAAAATTTCCCCCTTTGCTTGAGGATATAAAGGTGTTCAATTGGAAGATCTCGTTTGTCGGCAGTAATCCGCACGCTTTTCTGGTTTCGGATCATCCATTAGCCACTCAATTAAGTTATTTTAAGGGAGATAATCCCGCGCAGTGGGTGCGAGATGTCCCGGCATACTCGCAGATTGCGTATCGGAATGTATATCCCGAACTTGATTTGGAGATCGGTTTTGACGAAGAGGGGATGCAGTGGAGATTTATTCAGAATGGGCAAGCGCACCAAAGCACTGCTGAACGGCCCCACTTAAAGGTTGAAGGGGTGAGGGGGATAAGGCTTAAGGAGAACTCATCTTTGGTTTTCGAGACGCCAGTGGGAAACCTGACTCTGCCTCTGCCAGCCTCGCCGCTGGGGGTGAGCGTGAGTTGGAAGGTGTCTGATGGGGAAGAGAGAGCAATTTTCCATCCTAGAAATGAAAAGGGAAGAACTCCTAGACATAGCGATTTAGTGCGTATAGGCGATAGCCGCTGGATGTCAGGTTTGTTTATGAATGATGTGGTTGCCTTGGGACAGGATAACTTAAACGAACTGGTTTTCAGCACCTATTTGGGTGGTAGTGGAGATGACATAGCTTATGATGTGGCCGTGGATCAACAGGGTTCCATTTACGTCGTGGGTTCGACAACCTCGTTGGATTTTCCAGGGGTCAGCACTGGGTTTGACTCCCAACAGAACGGCGATCAGGATGTCTTCGTCAGCAAGTTGTCGCCAGATGCTTCGAGTTTGATCTACAGCACATATTTAGGCGGCAGCGGCTTGGATCGCGGTTATGCGATTGCTGTTGATGGAGAAGGAAAAGCATCGGTGGCGGGGATAACAATGTCAAATGATTTTCCGCGCACTATCGGCTCGGTTGGAGGAGGCGGCGATGGTTTTGTGACCCATTTGAATTCCCAAGGGAATAGTCTTGAATTCAGCCGCCAATTCGGGGGTAACCAAATGGAAGCGGTTTACGATTTAACTTTCGATCAAGCTCAAAATATCTATCTCGCCGGTGAAACCGAATCAAGTGATTTTCCGTTCGCTTATGGTCATCTGGGCGGTAAGGATTGTTTCGTTTGCAAGCTGAATGCTACAGCCGCTGTTTTTTTGTCTAACGCTTTGCTAAGCGGTTCTGGGAATGATGTGTGTTACGCACTTGATCTCTCTCAAAGCGATCAAGTCACAGTTGGCGGCAGCACCACATCCCAGAATTTCCCGGTCACCCAAGGCGCTTACCAGACTCAATATCGGGGTGGAGAAGCCGATGGCTTTATATCCTTCTTGAATATGAGTTCGTATGTCGCGCCGATAACCTACAGCACTTACATTGGCGGATCAGGTTGGGATGAAGTATTTGACCTCCAAAATCAAGGGGGATTTTCTTTTTTAACAGGCTTTACGGGTTCCAGCGACTTCCCGATAGTATCAGGGTATGACTCATCTTTGGGAGGGTTTTTTGATGCTTTTGTCATTGAATTTTCATTAAGTTCGGGGATTTCATCCAGTACTTATTTGGGAGGAAGTTCGTTGGATATCGGCAGATCGATTGCGGTGGATACGAACGGAGAGGCGCTAATCAGTGGCAGCACGACTTCTGGGGATTTTCCAACCAGCGAATCGGCTCTTTATCGCACTGCTCGAGGTGGAGAGGATGTTTTTATATCCAAGTTGAATTCGTTGAGCAATGGACTGGTTTATAGCACCTACTTTGGCGGAAGCGGTAGTGATCGGGTTTATGGTCTCGCCTTGGATGGCGATCCGAGACCGTATGTTGTGGGAGTTACCGAATCCGATAATCTCGTGCTATCTCCATCAGCCGTTGACAAACAGATAGAAGGGAAAGAAGCTTTTGTTTTAATGGTTGCCATGGGGTTCTTTCCAACTCCGACCGCCTCACCAACTCTGACCGCAACTCACACCCCTACCGTTACCAAAACTCCAACAAGTACTCGCACCCCCTTACTAACCAAGACTGATACACCTACTCTGACAATCACCCCGACCCGAACGATGACTTCCACCAAGACACCGTCCCCGACAAAAACGCCAACTCCGACCCGCACCTTGACTCCTACCCGCACCCTCACCCCTACTCGCACCGAGCGTCCGACAATGACATTGGTACCTACCTCAACATCCTTCCCCTTTCAAGGGGATTTCCATCAATTTCTGCCCCTAGTTGCGATTATAGGGAAAGACATACCCTAGAAGGCATTGGATCTATGATCTGGACGGCAGATGAAGTTCATCACTGCCGTCTTTTTCTTTTAAGGTACGGATTTTTTGGTCGGATGTTTTTGTCTGCTTTTCTTATTTGATATAATGCAAAACAACCTACGAGACTTTCCTGGTAGATGGCTTTGCTAGATACGGATTTTCCAGCCTAAAAGGAAAAGCTATTTGGTAGGCGAGACAATGATGGAGAAAAAAGGCGGAAGACCATGCGTCGCATGTATTATTTTCTTGGTATAGATGCGTTGCTAACCTTAACTTCTTTCTTGTTAGCCCTGATGCTGCGCTTTGAATTCAACGCAATCGACTATTTCCTAAGAGCTTTATGGCCGGTTATCTTAGCGGCGATGATTACTCGACCGCTCACTTTCACATTTGGGGGAATCTATCGGCGGGTATGGCGATACGCAACCACTCGCGATTTTTTTCATCTCGCTCTAGCTGTATTAGTTGGTTCGATTCTGATTTCTGTTATCGCCTTTTCTCTATATCCTCGCTTCGTATATACCTTGCCTCGTTCAGTATTAGGGATAGAGTTTGCCCTAAGTTTGATTCTGTTAGGGGGATTGCGGGTCATCATCCATCAAGTTGAACGTTACCCGGGTGATATTTTGTGGCGCAAGGTAAAACTAGACCCGGCGCGTAAAGTTCTGATCGTCGGGGCGGGTAATGCAGGCGTTCAAATGCTCAGGGAAATTCAAGCCAATCCCCAATTGGGTTTAAAGGCGATTGGATTTGTCGACGATGATACGCGCAAAATTGGTCAACGGGTGCTGGGTTTGCCTGTAGAAGGACCGATCATCAATTTGCCCAAAATTGCAGCTCATCGACAAGCTGAGGCGGTGATTATTGCCATTCCAAGCGCGCCACAGCAAACTATCCAAAATATCAAGAGCTTGTGTCATGAGGCACAGTTGCCTTATTCTACGATGCCGCCTTTGAGCAGCTTTTTGAAGGCAGAAGAGGATCAACCTTCTACCTTACTAAAGGTGCCAATGGCATTGCCAGACATCACGGGGGAGGAAATCGAAGCCGTCGTGCGGGTGATGCAATCGCGCAACCTCTCCATTGGATCGCAGACAATGGCTTTCGAGAAATATGCGGCCGCTGTAGCACAAGCTGAACATGCAGTGGCTGTTATTAATGGCACCGCTGCTCTTCATCTGTGTGTTGTCGCTACTGGCATCGGCGAAGGAGATGAGATTATCACTTCTCCCTTCAGCTTCGTAGCTACAGCGAATGTCGCCCTTTACGAGAAAGCGAAACCCGTCTTTGTGGATATTGATCCGGTCAGTTTGAATATCGACCCCAACCGCATTGAAGCTGCCATAACACCGCGCACCAAAGCTATCCTGCCCGTGCATATTTTTGGTCAGCCGGCAGATATGGATCCAATTTTGCAGATCGCAGAGAAGTACGGATTGATCGTTATCGAAGACGCCTGTGAAGCCATTGGTGCTGAGTATAAGGGCCGTCGAGTCGGGGCTATCGGAAAAGCGGGAGCGTTTGCCTTTTATCCAAACAAGCAAATCACAACCGGCGAAGGCGCGGTTCTGGTGACCAACGATGAGAGATGGGCAGATCTTTTTCGTAGCCTGCGAAATCAAGGCAGAGATGTATTTGACGGTTGGTTAAACCATTCGCGCTTAGGATACAACTATCGCATTTCCGAGATGAATGCCGCAGTTGGCGTTGTGCAAATGCGCCGCTTGGATGCATTGCTTCGCAAGCGAGAGGAAGTGGCGCAAGAATATCGCAAACATTTAGCCGGCATAACCGGTGTGTCACCGTTGACGATTGTGCCAACTACAACCCGAATGAGTTGGTTTGTTTACCCGGTGCGCTTTGACAAAATGATCGATCGCAATGTGGTATTGGAGAAATTAGCTCAAAGAGGGATTCCAGCCCGACCATACTTTACTCCAATCCATTTGCAACCATTTTATCGGGAACGATTTGGCTATCAAGAAGGTGATTTCCCAATTGCAGAAGAAGCCGGCAAGTCTATTCTAGCATTACCGTTCTCTGCTCCAATGAAAGCAGAAGAGGTTCAGTTTGTGTGTGAAAATCTGGCTCAAGTAATTGATGAAATTCTAAAGGGATGAAAATGAAGTCGGTTCTGTTTATCTGCACGGCTAACATGTGTCGTTCACCTATGGCACAGGGACTATTCCAAGCCTACTTAGGAGAAAAACGGGATGGCTGGAGGGTTGAATCGGCAGGTGTTGCAGCTTGGGAGGGATCATCGGCCACCCAAAAAACTCTGCAAATATTAGCGGAAAGGGGAATTGATTTATCCCATCATACCGCTCGACAAATCGATCGACACCTGCTTGAGCAGTTTGCGTTAGTCCTTGTAATGGAGCATCAACACAAACAACACCTTCAGACGCAATTTCCAGACTACGCGGATAAGGTTTTTTTGATCAGCGAGATGACCGGTGAGCAATACGAGATCGATGATCCGGCGGGAGGCACCTTGGATGATTATCGGCGTACAGCATTAGAAATTGAAAAAATTATTCATCAAGGCTTTGATCGGATTGAGCAACTGGCAGAAGAGTGAGCGTTTGGTTTTAGGCTGGGGTTATGGGGAAAGCGATAGTTTATTTGAGCAATGATGAAAATTCTTGCCGTTAGTGATACAGTAATTGATTCGCTTTATTCACCACAGGTACGCAGTCGGTTTACGGATGTAAATTTAGTCATCAGTTGCGGTGACTTGCCTTATTATTACCCTGAATATTTGACCAGTTTATTAAATGCAGCGTTATATTTTATTCGAGGCAATCATGACCGTTCCGCTGATAGTCCCCTTCAACCTCATCCGGCCCCTATGGGTGGTGTTAATCTTCACCGTCGGGTGGTCAATCATGAAGGATTGTTGCTGGCTGGTATAGAGGGCAGCATTCGCTATAAAGATGGTCCCTTTATGTATTCGCAGCAGGAAATGTGGTTTTATGTCTTTCGCTTGGTCCCAGCGCTTCTATATAACAAGATTCGTTATGGAAGGTATTTAGATGTGTTTGTAACCCACGCTCCTCCAGCGGGGATTCACGATCAAGAAGATTATGCCCATCAAGGTATTCGAGCCTTTCGATGGTTCATTGAGGTCTTTAAGCCTCGGTATCACCTTCATGGGCATATCCATCTTTACGGCCTACAGGAGCGCCAAGAATCCTGTTTGGCATCTACACAAGTTATCAATTGTTATGGATTTCGGGAGATATTGATCCCTTAGCGGCAGATCAGCAAGGGTATTGGTGAGTTGCGAAGTAACTCATCAACCACACTGCCCCGAATGACTTGAATCAAGGGGGCATAGCCGTATCCACCCACAATAATAAAATCGCAACCAAATTGTGATGCGGTTACTAAGATAGTCTCGGCGACCGGTCCTGAACGATGGAGATATTCTGCATTAACTTTGCGATAGGTTAAGTGTTTCCGAGCAATATTGAGAAATTTTTGAGCTTGTGATGCTTCCTCATCAACCGTCAAGACTGTTAAAGAGATGTGCCATTTTTTCGCAAAGTAAACAGCTAGGTGCAAAGCTTCTTGGGATTTCGGGCTTCCATTGAAGGCTAGTAAACCATTCGATAGGCTTGAAACGACTTGCGGCGTGGCAAGAATTGGCCGTGGGCAGCGCTGGACCAACTCTCGGAAGCCAGAACTAAGACGATCTAAGGGGAACGGTCCAGGGGGATATCGTACATTCATGACAACAAGATCGATATATTGGGAGCGGTCACAGATTATATCTGCAATATTTCCTCTGAGGAGGACGAAGTCGTGAGGGGTAGATGAGCCGCTAAAAAAGCCTTCAACCTTTTGGTGTAGTTTTTCGGTCAGTGATTTAGAAGCTTTATGCTCTAGCACATGTATGACGCGTATGGTGGCATGTTCGCGTTCGGCGACTTGTTTGGCTTGTTGGAGCGCATACCAACCTCCCTCTTTACCATCAATGGGAACTAAAATGTCTTGAATGAGGCTGGATGGACTTCCAACTGCGACAGTTCTTTGCCTCCATTCTCCTGGAGGGGGCCCTGGGGAGAACTTACCTCCCAACAAAAGGACATCCAGCTTTTGGAAAAAATATCTAAGGCGGTCTTTTAGGTTTTTTTGAGCTTGATCCATCAGAGCCAAGACCGCTTTCTCGGTTCGAATCTCCCATCCTAAGCGTTTTTCAATCTCGGCGCGGTTTTCTGACATGAACAAATAGAGATCAGTGGCGGTACGATTGGGGTAGCCCCTGAGAATGCCAAGTTCGATAATTCGTTTGACAATTGGTAAATAATAGCTTTCATACCAATGAATAGCTGCTTCTTCGAGGGAGACCTCCCGCTGGCGCTCTATTCCCATATAATAGCGATGCACTTGGATGTGTTCCAAAAGAATTTTGTATTGGCCTGTAACCGACACACTCAAGTCAAGGTTTGGGTAATGCTGATCTAAGCGGGTTTGTTCTAGAAACTCAAGATACTCTTCTTTGATAATCAACGTTTCGGGATTAATATCTGGTGTTAGGGGGACGCGCGCTTTGACCTCTGTTACATAGGCTAAGATATGGGTCGCTCCTAGTTGACGGGCAACCGATACGCGGTGGTTACCATCCTTGACGAAATAGGCTTCGCCAATTTGGTACACTTCAATCGGGGGGATGCCCACCATGCCAGTAAATGCCATGCGAACCCGCGCCCAGCGGTCTTTGATATGATCCCGCTTGGGGAGAAAATCACGCGTAAAATCATGATAGCGCCCTAAACTGCCGACAATCGAGTCGAGGGGGATTTGCTTCAAGCCTCTTTCGACCATCCCTTGGGCTTTTAGCCTTTTTCGCACTTCTTCAAAATCGAGCAGCTCAGTCGATTCACCCCTCAACCGCGCTAAGAGAACTCTGAGCTGGGCTTGATTGCGAGCACGATTAAATTCATTGATAGCTGCCGAGTAAGACTCGAGTGATTGATTCATCTCACCGAAACCTGTACGCGAATCTTTGCAAGGGATTTGCGGTAGAATAGGAATATATCACTTTTTGACGGAGTTTTTTCGATGAATTTGGCTGAAAAAGCGCTTGCGGAGGGGATTTTATTCACCGATCAATACCAATTGACGATGGCTCAATTATATTTCCGCATGGGCTATCATGAGAAACAGGTACAATTTGACCACTATTTTCGCAATTATCCCGATTATGGGACTCATAAAGCGGGGTACTGCATCAATGCGGGGCTTGAATGGCTGCTGAATTGGATGTTTCAATCTCGTTTTGGAATTACAGAAATCAATTATCTAAAAACACAACGGACGCGCAGTGGAAAGCCACTCTTTGAAGCGGATTTTTTGGAGTGGCTGCACCGCTATGGGAATTTTGAAGGAATTACGATGTTTGCAATTCCAGAAGGGAGGGTTGTTCACCCGAATGTTCCATTGACGGTCGTTCAAGGTCCGTTAGCCATGGCTCAGATATTGGAGACCTCCCTGTTAAATCATCTAAATTATCAAATTTTGATTGCCACTAAAGCGGCTCGCATCCACGAAATCGGGCGGGGACAAGTAATCTTGGAATTTGGGCTAAGGCGAGGTCAGCATGTCGGCGCAAATGCCGGTGCGCGAGCAGCCCTAATTGGCGGAGCGATGTTCACCTCAAATGTAGGGGTATCTGCGCTCTTAGGGTTACCTCCAAAAGGCACTCACGCACACAGTATGGTTCAGTTATTCATAGCTTTGGGAATGTCGGAACTGGATGCGTTTCGTGCCTACGCAGAGGTGTATCCTGACGATTGCCTCTTGCTTGTCGATACGATTGATACCCTTGAGAGTGGAATCCCCAATGCCATCCAAGTATTCGAAGAACTCCGACGCAAGGGTCATAAGCCTCTGGGTATTCGATTGGATTCCGGCGATTTGGCTTTCTTGAGTATCCAAGCTGCCAAAATGCTAGACCAAGCTGGTTTTGAGGATGTCTCGATTGTCCTTTCGAACAATTTGGATGAGATGGTGATATGGCAGATTATCACCCAAATTGTCGAAGAAGCTCCTCGCAATGAAGTGGATGCTGACCGCCTGATCCGTCGACTGGTATATGGAGTAGGGACGCGGTTGATTACCTCCTGGGGAGAGCCAGCGCTTGGGGGCGTTTATAAACTCGTTGCAGTATACGATGATAATCAATGGAAGCCAGCGATAAAAATTAGTGAATCATTGGAAAAAACGCCCAATCCGGGCAATAAAAAAGTCTGGCGCATTTACGACAAGCGGGGTAAAGCGACAGCGGATTTAATTGCACTATCCGATGAAGATCCCCGGCTCAAACCCACCTTGACTCTTCGTCATCCAACCGATCACACAAAATATCGCTCCCTTTCCCGCAATGAAATCTCCGAAATCGAACCTCTGTTAGAAACTATCCTCGAGGAGGGCAAACTGGTCTACACGTTACCAACCTTGGAGGAAATTCGAGAGAAGCGAGAAAAAGATGTCGACAGGTTGGATGCTGGCGTGAGACGGATGATGTATCCGCACATTTACCATGTTTCCCTAACCCAAAAGCTCTGGAATCTAAAACAAGAATTGATCGAAAAAGCGCAACCGAAGATTGAAAATCATAACCAACTCGAAAATATTGGGTGAACTAAACTTAAAGGTTCAACCACCGTTGAACAGCGCGGGGTAAGTCGGAGAGCTTGCCAATTTGTGTCGCACAGGTGGGTAGTGAGTCAATAAAGATTTTGCCATATCGCTTGCTTTGGATGCGGCGGTCTAAGATGACAACTACCCCGCGATCCTGTTTTGTGCGGATCAACCGTCCAAAACCTTGGCGAAACTTCAAAACAGCTTCAGGGAGCGAGTATTGGTAAAAGGGGTCATCAAAAGTCTCTGCTCTTGCTGAAATAATCGGGTCAGAAGGTACATCAAAGGGCAATTTGGCAATCATTAGCACCGATAAAGCTTCACCTGGCACGTCGACCCCTTCCCAAAACGAGCGAGTGCCTAAAAGGACTGCTCGATCGGTTGAACGAAAGCTATCCAGTAACGTGTGGGCAGATGCCCCTTCACCTTGCTCATAGATGACAATGTCGTTTTTAGTCAAGATTCGTGAGATCGCTTGGGATGTTCGTCTTAGTTGGTCGTAAGAGGTAAATAACACTAACATTCTTCCCCCCGAGACAATGCTGGTCTGGATAATCGCTGTCTCTATTGCTTTCTGGTGGGCAAAGCGATCGCTTGGTTCTGGGATGTCGCTCGGGATATAAAGAAGGGTTGATGTTTCATAATCAAATGGTGAGCCAACTTGAAGCTCCTCTGCGTCCTCCGCTTGTAATCTGCCGCGAATGTATTGGAATTCACCCGCCGTTGTCAAAGTGGCTGAGGTGAGGACAACAGTCGTTTTTTCATTCCAGATGTGTTTTTTCATCAGCGGCCCGACCTCGAGGGGAGCGGTGTGTAATGAGATACTGCCGAAACTGTTTTTAACTTCTATCCAATAAATATGGTCGCGCTCCGGTTCGAAGACAAAGGCATGAAGGTTGTCCACCACCTCCTGAAAGCGACGCCTAATGTTGCTCAGGTCTGTGAAGAGATCTTCATCCAAAACAAGAATATTCTCAATGTTTTCAGAAATTGCGGTGGAAATTTGGCGCAGAATATCCAACAAAGAGTTAAGGATGTTTTCAGTTTCTTCCCAAGCAGATTCGATACTGTACCAGCCGGGCTGAGATCGATGTGAAGCGATAATCCGCTCTTGCTGGCCGTACATGCCTACTTCTTTTCCTTCTCGCAGATCGTAAAAATATTCATCAATCGCAGCAAAAAACTGGCGGTTTAATTCCTCCAGCCGAAAAGATAAATCTCCTGCACGTTGGAGCAACACTTGCAGACTGGCTAATTCAATTGGTTGAAATACCTTCGTGCTTACGTCTTCAATGCGATGAAGCATTCCTGATCGTGAGCTGCCTAACTCGCGGAGAAGCCTCTCAATGTCTCCGCGGGTAAGAGAGAAACTTAGGGCATCAGTCGTTGCGTCTTCAAGATGGTGTGCTTCATCTACGATCAAGTAATCGTAATCGGGAAGGACGCGATTACCGCTGGCGATGTCAGAGAGCAGTAAAGCATGGTTGACAATCAGAAGGTGGGCGCTCTGCGAAGCCTGGCGAATTCGATAGAAAGGACATCGCCCACCCGTACGTTGAAAACAATTTTCCATGCTGCAACCTTCATCCTCTGCTGAGATCGATGCCCAGATTTCGCGCTCAGCAGGGTTGTTTAGCTTAATTTCAGCCCGATCGCCCGTTTCGGTGAATTGCAACCAAACGAGGATTTTTGCCAATAAACGAGCTTCATCAGCATTTTGAGGGCCGCGACGATAAAAATTTTCAAATCTTCGTAAACATAGATAATTGCTTCGCCCTTTGATTACGACTGTCCGCAGATCGAGACCTAACGCAGCTACTAGAGCGGGGATATCTTTGTTGATTAATTGGTCTTGAAGGTTAATCGTATTGGTGGAAATAACAACGCGGGCTTGATTATTAAGTGACCACAGAGCGGCGGGAATTAGATATGCCATGGATTTTCCGGTTCCCGTACCCGCTTCGATGAGGATGTGTTTCCCATAGGAAAATGCCTCACAAACCGCTTGAAGCATGGCAACTTGTTGCGGACGGTACTCATAATTCGGGAAATAACGGGCAAATGCGCCTCCATGTTCAAGCAAGGCAGAAACCTCTTCCACATCTAGAGGAGAGAGCGTTTGGGCTGGTTGTAGGGAGACCGGTAGAGATACTGGTTTGCGGAAAAGTGGGCCGTTGAAAAGGCTGGCTGCTGCTTCGGGAGAGACGATTTCTTGGGTGCGTTCTTGTAAAGCGCTTTGAAATGCCCAAAATCCACCCCAGTCTGTGTTCTCGGTGAGGTGGACGATTTCAGCCAACAACCGAATGGGAAAGTTCAATAATTCCTGATAAAGGCGTAAATATAAAGCGCGGGTGGTGCGCGCATCTTCTAATGCACGATGCTTCCCCTGGACCAAAATGCCATATTGTTGAGCTAAAGCGGCTAGGTTGTACCGACTGGAGGTTGGATTGATGACGGAAGCGATTTCATACGTATCGACGCTCAGATTGGTACGAGCTATTCCAAAGCGATTAAGGAAAGCGAGGTCGAAGTTAACCGAATGACCAACAATCCGACTATTGCCAATAAAACGATTCAATTTCTGAGCTACCTCATGAATGGAGGGAGCATTGACCAGCATTTGGTCGGTAATGCCGGTTAACAAGGTGATTGAAGGAGGGATTGGTTTACCGGGATTGATCAGGGAGTGCCATTCATCTTCAACTCGGCGGGAATTGAAGCGAACCGCAGCGACCTCAATGATGCGGTCTTTCTCGGTGTCCGAGCCAGTTGTCTCAATATCTAAGGCGATGAGCGAGTCCATTTACCCCATTATATCGGTCTTATGGATGATTTTTCAGCAAGTTAGATCATTCAAAAAAACGCCCAAGGA
>CAKZNJ010000532.1 GCA_937129505.1 uncultured Anaerolineae bacterium
ATTTGGGCGGGTTTCAATGACTATCGCGTTTTGGTTGTCAAGTTAATTCTCTTGGCAATCATGATTACATTGAGCTTAAACGTTGTCAATGGGTACATGGGGGAGTTTTCTTGTTCCCATCCCGGTTTTATGGCACTGGGGGCGTACACGGCTTCGATATTGAGTGTTGTGTTGTTTGTGGACGATAGTGTCTTTGGACAAGCGCTCCTGCCTCCTTTGCTCGGTCAGTTTGCTTTTCCGATTATCCTAATCCTAAGTGGTTTGGTGGCTTCGATAGGAGCTTTGCTTGTGGCTATTCCATCCTTCCGCACCCGCGGTGATTATTTAGCGATTATCTCGCTCGCTTTCACCTTCATCGTCAAGTCGTTGATTGAGAATTTGGAGATTGTGGGTGGCCCCCGCGGGATGCGCGGCCAACCCGATTGGGCGACTTTGCCGGTCGTGTTTGTGTGGACAATGCTGTGCGTATGGGTGATCAATAATTATGTCCGTTCGACTTTTGGAAAGACGATGAATGCAGTGCGCGACGGGGAGATGGCAGCCAATGCGATGACGGTAAACACCCGCCGGACGAAAATGGTCACATTCTTATTCGCAGCCTTTTGGGCAGGGGTGGCGGGTGGGTTGCTCGCCCATGTCTTACGCTATGTCAACCCTGGCTCGTTTGGCATTCAAAAACTGGCTGAAGTTTTGGCGATGGTATATTTCGGCGGTTTGAACTCTGTGGTCGGTTCGATTGTGGGGGCAGTGGGATTCAATCTCTTGAGCGAAGCATTGCGCCCCTTGGAACTATACAAGTGGATTATTATCCCGATCATGATCATCTTAATTATGATTTATCGCCCAACCGGCTTGATTGCCTTTACAGAATTCGACGTCGAGAAACTGATTCGACCCCGCAATAAGGACAGGGAGGCATAAAATGGCACTGCTCGAAGTCAAAAATATGACCCATTATTTCGGTGGATTGCGGGCCGTTTACAATTACAACTTGTCAATCGAGAAGGGCGAAATTCGGGGCTTGATCGGTCCCAATGGAGCAGGGAAGACGACCATCTTCAACTTAATTACCGGTATTTACAGACCCACGGAGGGCACGGTATCTCTGGAAGGAGAGAGTTTAGTCGGACTGCAGCCCTATCAAATCGCTGCCAAGGGCATTGGGCGTACCTTTCAAAACCTGCAACTGTGGCGGCATATGAGCGTTATCGACCACGTCAAACTGGCACAGTACTCTAAAATTCGCTATGGGTTATTGGGTGCATTCTTTGGCACTCCTTTGCGCCACCGCCAAGAGAGGGAAATCGAAGAACGGGCTCTGGAACTGTTGGAGTTGGTTGGTATCCGCCATCTGGCGGATCAGGTTGTGACCAACCTGCCTTATGGAGCGCAACGTCGAGTAGAAATGGCGCGAGCTTTGGCAATCGATCCGAAAATCTTGTTTCTGGATGAGCCGACCGTAGGGATGAACCCCGAAGAACTGAAAGAGATGATGGAGATTATTCGGCATGTCCATCAGGAGCTAGGACTTGCCATCTTCTTGATCGAACATCGGATGAAAGTTGTAATGGATTTGTGTGAGCGAATCCAAACCCTGGTGTTCGGCGAGGTGGTTGCCGAGGGAACGCCGGATGAACTGATAAGAAATCCGTCTGTAAAAGAGGCATAT